>JADGBS010000241.1 GCA_015231325.1 Oligoflexia bacterium
CAGTACTCGAGGGAATAAAAGAGAAAGGTTAAGGATTAGATATGCGAAAAATATTTATGCTTATTATTCTTTGCTCAAGTTGCAGCTATCTTCCAAGCAAAAACAACGAGAGGAAGATAGAAGAGTGGCAAACTACGATGGACCCAGAAAAGAGTATTTATAAATTTTGTAAGGTTGGTGGGGCTAATGAAAATAGATGCCCCGAAATGAGCATTAAAACATCAGTACAACAAAGTTTAATGGAAAAAGAAGTAAAGATGAAAGATCTAATCGGGAACGTAGTTGATGTTTCCATAGATGAGTCCAAGAAAATAAATAGAGGTCCAGCATTGAAGTTGAATTTTGTTTTTGGCAGTACGGAATTATATCAAGATTCGCTGGAGAAATTAAAAATGAGTCTAAGTATTTTGAAAGGGAAAAGGATACTTCTAAAGGGTTATACCGACAACATTGGAAGATTAACAGGAAATAAGATTTTGGCAGTGGGACGGGTTAGAAAAATTGAAACATTTTTGAGGGCGAGTGGCCTAAAGGAGGAAGAGATTAAAACAGAAGGATATCCGTTATGTTGTTATCTAAATGACAACAGTACCAAGGATAACAGAAGAGAAAATAGAAGAGTGGAAATTTATTTGTCTCAGTAACTTTAGTAACTAGGAGAAAGCAAATGAGAGACAGTTGGAAAAAAAACGTACCTTTAATGTTAGCAGTAATGGCGGTAGCGGTTGTAGTGGTAGATCCATCAATAGTTCATGCGTCTACTACCGGCGCGCAATTTAAAGAGCTGCATGATTTTGTGACGGAGGCGGCATCGGGTTATTTAGGAAAAGCGATTGCGATTATTGGAGGATTGGTGGGACTAGGTTTAGGAGCTGCCACCGGAAAGGCAATGCCGGCAATAACCGGAGTTGTGCTGGCGACATTTGGAACAATAGGACCGAAGGTCATAGATCAGGTTTTTGCCGGTGCAATTATATAAAGGGTTTTTTGTATGGAAGATTTTTGGATACCAAGAAATTTAGATGCAACTCCGCTGCTATTTATCTGGGAGGCGGATATTGCGTTTGTCTATATCGCCTGGATAGTGATCGGCGGAGCGCTGGATATGCTGCTATTGGGATGTGTTTTTTCGATCGTGGTTGGTAGGGCCTACGCAAGACTGAAAGAAGAGGGTGGTCCCGGATTATTGCTAAAATTTCTCTATTGGTACACTCCATCTGAGTTTTGGTTGTCCAAATATCTTCCTTCTAACATTCGTGAGTACGTCGGTGGATAAAAAAATTTATAGTTCATTAATTGAGAACGCAACTTTGAATGTGCGGACCTGGCAGAGGGTTACTGCTTGCGTTTTAATCAGTAATTTGATTTTGGTGATCTATTTAGTTTCGGCGGATAGATCTGAAAAGACTATTGTTGTTCCTCCGGGATTAAAGGAAGAGTTTTGGATTAAAGGGAATGAAGTTTCACCGCTCTATATCGAACAGATGGCGAAATATTTCTTCCAGTTACTGTTAACCTACAACAAGAAAAATGTTCAAGGTCAGTACAATGATTTTTTACATTATATGCGTCCAGAAAAGTATGGAGCGATGAAGGCCGTTTTAATGTCCGATGTTGATCGAATAACTAGAAATGAATTGGGGAGTGCTTTCTATCCCATGAAATCCACTGTCAGCAAAATGCGAGCGGAGGTTGAGGGAGAACAAGTGGGAATAGTTGGCGACAAGGTGGTGAGCAGAAAAATAAAAAAATATTTTATGTTATTTAACTATCAAAATGGAAATTTAACTATTGAAGCATATTCAGAGGTCGGGCAATGAGATGGATATTATTGGTACTACTTTTTTTTGTAGCAAAATCGGCCTTCGGTATTCAAAAGGTTGTCGTTAACGACGGTGATGTGGTCAAAATAAAATTATCATCACGAGAGTTGACCAGACTTGCGATTGAAGGTGGCGATTGCTGGGCCATGAGTGATTGGCTTTTCAAGCATCTTCGTTCCGTAGGGATCAAGGTTAGGATCATTGAGTACGCCACCAGATACGCAAAAAATCATCGTAGCGTACAAATGCTTAAGGGTACTTGGGTAGACCTCCCTTACCGTAAATATGGCATTAATACCATGTTCAGACCAACCACCAGTAAACCAAATATGAGGGTATTGGCCAGTAGTTATTTTTAGATAATTTCTATATGCTTATTGAGCATTCAAAAAATGCAATGCGATCGCTCGATATAGGGCAGTCACTGCTAAAATAGAACAATGTTTACCTCCTTCATCTAAACCACTTTCTTCCTCAATTATTGAGCCCGGATTTATTTTTAAAGAATCTAATATGCACTTATTTTTGGCCCTTATCGCAACTGCTTTTCCTGCAATCTTAGTATTGCAACAACCTTTTTCTGTAAAAAATTTAATTTCCTCGATGATATCATCTTTGATAATCAAATAGAATTCGATGTCGTCACCACAAGGTCCTTCGATTCTACTAGCAGTTGTTGGATCGGTCATTCGACCAAAATACGCACTATCTTCAAGGGATTGATCAAATTGTTCACTAGTATAACTACTAAGAGGTGAATTTTCATTCTTATTCATTTTTCTGCTCCATTCATTAGCTCTTTGTGTATTGAGAACCACTTTCCTGAGGGTAATAATAGTTTTCGATTTATCAAATCGAAGTATCCAAAGGTCACTTCTGCGGTGGCGGCGATCACACCATTTTCTTTAAAGATCACTTGAGTCATTTTCCCCAAAAGACCAGAATAATTTGAACATTCAGATTTAATAATTATATTTTCATTCAAAACTATTTCTTTACGATATTTAATATTTACTCCTAATACAATTGGTCCCTTTCCATCTTCTTGTATATTTTCTTTTGTATATCCCAAATTATTATACAAATCCCATCTGGCCTCTTCCATCAGCCGTAGATATGTCACATGATTCATGTGTCCCATAAGGTCAAGGTGCTCAGGTGAAATTTTTAATTTATAAATATTCATAATTTTTAAATTACTTCAGCATAATTCAGCATAAACAAATAATCACAATCCCCCTGTGGCCATCAGACTAATGACAACCCTTTATCAAGTGACCGAATTAAATCTTCTACATCCTCCACTCCCACAGAAATTCTGACCAGCCCATCGCTAATTCCACCTTTTAATCGCTTTTCTTTAGGAACGCATGCATGGGTCATTGATGATGGATGTTGAATCAATGAATCGACAGAACCCAAGGAAACGGCAAGAGTGAATAATTCAATATTATCCATTAATTTTTTGCCGGAATCATATCCTCCTTTGAGTTCGAAAGAGATCATTCCCCCAAAATCTTTCATCTGTTTTTTTGCTAATTCGTAATAGGGATTATCCTTCAGACCGGGATAATATACCTTTTCCACTTTTGGATGTGTATTCAAGAAATTTGCAATAATATTAGCATTAGAACAATGCTTCTCCATTCTAAGAGGCAGTGTCTTCAACCCTAAGTTTACTAACCAGGTATCAAATGGACTAGGACTACCACCAATATCTTTGATTATCATATAGACGGCATCTTTTACATCATCGTGATAAGTTGTCATTAGTCCACCAACAACCGTTCCATGTCCGCAAATATATTTCGTAGTAGAATGAATTACAATATCCGCTCCCAGTTCTAAAGGTCGTTGTAGATAAGGCGTTGCGAATGTATTATCAACAACAATCTTGATCTTTGGATTAACATTTTTTACAATTTCCGATATGCTTTTTATGTCGCTAACTACTAGTAGTGGGTTAGTAGGTGTTTCAAAAAAAAGCATCTTGGCATTTGGATTCTCTTTTATTGCTGACTTAACTTCTTGAAGATTGCTGGTATCTACCTCCACACTATTAATATTATACTTTTTTAAAACATTAGAAATGAGATGTTCCGTGGCCCCATAAACGACATTTCCCAAGATAATGGTATCACCATAGGATAAGAGTCCTAAAAAAGTAGATGCAACCGCCGACATTCCAGAAGAGAATGCCAAAGTGGAAATTCTAAAATGAGGGTTCGCTTTTTTAAAATCACCCCCTTCTAATGCATTTATTTTTCCCTCTAATAACCTAACAGTAGGATTACCAAGCCTAGTATAGATATATCCAGATTCTTCACCGGCAAATAACCTAGCTCCTTCGTCCGCATTTTTAAAAACGAAAGTTGAAGTTTGATAGATTGGATTAGTGTGCGAAGAAACTGGAAATTGCCCGACATGCTCACCTGCATGAATAGCTTTTGTAGATATACCACAATCAAGATAAAACTTTTCTGCATAGTCATTGTTTTTAGAATCTTCCATCTTTGATTTCCTTCCTGTTTTGAATTTTTAATGTTTAATGATTAGTGATCACAAACATTTTGACCACTAATCAACTTCTTTTCCATAAATTTTTCTACCAATTTTCCAGGAGTATCACTCATAACTCCTACGATAACATCTACCCCATTTGCACTAAACAAATCAATCGCTCGTTTGCCCATTCCACCGGCCAAAACAACGTTAACCCCTTGGGCCGCAATCCAAGGAGGAAGTTTTCCTGGTTCATGTGGTGGTGGGGTGATCTCTTCTGTTTTATGAATCTTTTTACTGACTTCATCTATCTCGAAAATGGTAAAAACATCACAGTGGCCGAAGTGATTGCATAAAAGTCCATTAGAAGTGGGAATAGCAATTTTCATAATAATTTTCTCCTATAGTTAAAAGTAAACAAAAACATATTTTTTAAAAACTAAGAATAGCGTCCGTGATTATTTTAAAATCCTTTACGTATTCGGGAACGGCCGTATCAGTGGTCGCCATATTCACGTCAAGATTCGTACAAAACTTTGTGGAATAGATAAACGGTTTTCCTTGTTCGGCGCACTCAACCACCTGCGGATCAATTGGTATTTTCCCCAAAAAAGGTATTTCCATTTGCTGACATAAATTCTTACCACCATCCTTTTTGAAAATTTCCGTGGTTTGCTGGCAGTGCGGACAAACAAACCCACTCATATTTTCAATTAGTCCGATAATTGGAACATTAAGAGTTTTTAAAAAATTCACCGATTTTCGAACATCTACTGTTGACATTTTCTGGGGAGTTGTTACTACCACTGCTCCATGGAGTTTTTCTAAAGTTTGAATTACAGTTAATGGTTCATCACCTGTGCCTGGGGGCGCATCGATAATCAAATAATCCAAGTCACCCCAATCAACTTCCTTGATAAATTGTTGAATCATGCCAGATTTCCTAGGCCCACGAAAAATTACGGGAACTTCTGAGTTTTCAATGAAGAAGGCAGTAGATACAATTTTTAATTTCTCGTTATATAAATATGGAATAATTTTATTATCTTTTACCTCTAATCGTAAATTCTCAATACCAAATAAAGTGGGAATACTCGGTCCATGAATATCCACATCGAGCAGCCCTGTTTTAAATCCTTTTTCTACCAAGGTCATTGCTAAATTTCCGGAGACCGTACTTTTTCCAACGCCACCTTTTCCAGATAATATCAATATTACTTTCATCACGTCTATTTCTCCTGAAAAACTTCCCTGGAAATGTTATGTTGTTTTACTTCAGCTGTTGGCGGTTTTTTGGTCACTGTCGCTGCAGCCGTATGCGCTGCTCCAGTTTTAGGAGGATGCATAGGAATA
>JADGBS010000242.1 GCA_015231325.1 Oligoflexia bacterium
ATACCCAGGCCAGCAAACATAAATCCTCACCATCTTCATAGATGGATTAAGTTATGCTCCCCATCCCTTTCAAATATCTTTTCGCTTACCAAGTAATCAATTAACAAATAATATCTCTTGGGGATTTAGATAATTGCAAAGCATAAACTGAGGGAGTTATAAAAAATCCGCTCACACATGATTTACGCATTTATTTTTCTTTATTATCTTCTAGTGAACAAAATGAAAAAATGGCCGCATAGGGTTGGGTTGAATTGCAACTGAAAAAAAGATTAATTCCTTTAAAAGTTTTGACTAAATTTCGTGATTAGACTAAAATTATGGGTTTCACCTGGCAGGTTTCAATCTAAAACATTATTGCTTAAAAGCGTTTGTCATATAAAAAAAAGGAGAAGAACAATGCTTTCTAAAAAATGGCATCTACTAGCTTCGATCATATTTTTTTCTACTCTTATCTGCTTTATTCATCCACATGGTTGGGCCATCAATATTAAAGATCAAAAATTAAAAGATGCCGAATCCGCCACTCACGGCGATGAAGCTTCAACTTACCAGATTGTTAACACCTATAAGTATAGTGGTTATCAATTGATTCAATTTAACTTAGCGGTTCTGTCACACTATTCATATTTGCTCGTCAGTGAAAACCAGGCCATGGTTGTTGATCCAGGACGGGATATCTTTAGCTATTTGGATTATGCAAAAAAGAATAATCTTAAATTTATGGGAGTTCTTTTAACCCACTCTCATGCTGACTTTGTAGCAGGTCATATAGAGTTTTTAAAAGGCAATGGTGTTAAAATATATTCGAGTGTCAAAAGTGGAGCGGAATATAAACATCAACCTGTAAAAGAGGGTGACGTTATTAAACTGGGACAGGCCAGAATCAAAATTATTGAAACTCCTGGACACACTCCTGATGGTGTTAGTGCTGTTGTCTCTACCGTGGGACAGGAATCAAAACCTGACCTACTTCTATCAGGAGATACTCTTTTTATTGGCAGCGTGGGAAGACCTGATCTGATGGGAGGAACTATGTCCGCAGCAACCCTCGCCTCTATGATGTATGATTCATGGACATTTAAGCTTGCCAAACTTCCTGATTCGGTTAGCATCTTTCCTGCTCATGGAGCTGGATCCCTTTGTGGAGCTCATCTTAGCGACTCACCTACATCAACCATAGGAGCAGAAAAAAAATCCAATCCATATCTGCAATATAATAATCGCAGCGAGTTTGTGGCGGCCATCCTTGATGGTCTTCCAGAGGCCCCTCAATATTTTAAACATAATGCTTCTATGAACAAAAAAGGTCCTGAACTTGTTGATTGGCAAAAACATCCTGAGATGATCTCTGCAAATAAATCACTGATGAATACAAATGAATATTTTGTTATAGATTTACGTTTACCTAATGAGTATGCTGCCTCACATATTCCCAATTCGGTTAACATTGGTCTGCGTGGCAGACTAGAAACCTGGGTGGGGATCATGGTTCCTTGGACTTCAAAAGTTGTCTACGTAGGTAACGAAGCAGAGTTAAAAGAGGCCTCTTATCGCTTAAATCGTGTTGGTTACTCTGGAGTGGCGATAAAATTTGAAGATTGGAAAAAAGCAGGTTTATTAGTTAAAAACAATCAACTTATTAAACCGCAAGATTTATATGCAAGGATGAAATCACAAAATGGTCCTACCATTGTAGATGTCCGTCTTCCGAGTGAGTGGATGGGAGTGAGAATCGGGACTATAATCAATTTGCCCATAAATCATTTGGATGAACTTTCTCAAAAACTCGATAAAGAAAAACCAACTGTTGCGATCTGTAACTCTGCTTACCGCTCATCAATGGCATTGGGTGTGCTTGAAAGAAAGGGATTTAAAAATATCACTAGTCTTGACGGCGGAGGCGAGGCCTGGATCAAGGCCGGACTACCAGTATATGGCCAATCTGCACATGGTAAACAAGCAGATTCTTCTAAGAAAAGTTTGACAGCACAGAGGGCAATAACACTGCCAGAGAGAATTTCGGCGGACGAGCTGAGACGATTAATTGTTGATCTGCCCAATAGTTTCGACTTGATCGATATTCGTGCAGATGAGTATTTTAGAGATTACGCCATTCCAGGAGCAAGGAATGTGGATATAAACGAGGTCATCTCCAATCCCTCATTTCTTGTGGGGGTAGGGCCGCTGATACTTATTGATAGAGATGGAACCTATGCTATGGCAGTAGGAGGAATTCTTTCGCAAAAAACTAAACGTCAGATCAAAGTCCTCTATGGCGGCCTTGAAAGTTATTGGAGTAGTGAGCAGAGGAAAAGCAGCAAAGACATAAACTCCATAAGGCCCATGAAAGTCATCGATCAATCACCATCTGAAGTGCCGATGCCTTTGCCGGATACAAAGAAAACAACTACTACTAAGAAAAGCGCAGGATGTTGATATGGAATCAAAAAATAATTATTGGAATCCCTATTTGTCAGGCGTTCTCCTTGGAGGAGTATTACTTCTCTCTTTTGTTACTCTTGGTGCAGGTTTAGGAGCATCAGGAGGTATGGCACGTATTGCAGCTTGGTTGCAAACTCTCGTTATGTCCGATCATGTTCTACAAAGTGAATATTTTGGAGCATGGGGAACGAAACCTTTAACTTACTATTTAGTCTTTATGATTTTAGGAGTTTTTTTTGGCGGTCTAATTTCTGCGTTATTGGCAAAGAGAGTGAAACTTCAATTGGAAAAGGGCCGGACTTTTTCTCCTATCAAACGCATGGGTCTCGCCTCCTTAGGAGGCGTTATGGTTGGTTTTAGCACTCGCTTGGCCCAAGGATGTACATCAGGGCAGGCCCTGACTGGTGGTGCTCTATTATTAACCGGAAGCTTTGTTTTTCTTGCTGCAGTCTTCGTGACAGGTTATTTGTTCAGTTACTTTATGAGGAGGCAGTGGATATGATTGAAACTCTATTTGCTAAACAAATGTTAGACACTACAGGGGCATTTCTACTGGCAACTGTTGTTGGTTTTCTTTTTGGCATAGTACTAGAAAGGGCGGGGTTTGGTAGCTCGAAAAAGTTAGCAGGCGTTTTCTATTTCAAAGATATGACGGTAATAAAGGTGATGTTTACCGCCCTTATTACTGCAGCGATTGGACTCACCTTGCTCAACGATTTTCAACTACTGAACTTAGATAGTATCTATCATATTCCAACAATCTATGGTGCCTTTGCTGTAGGAGGGGCAATATTTGGTGTAGGATTTGTGATGGGCGGTTGGTGTCCGGGCACTGCTATAGTGGGTCTAGCATCTGGTAAAATCGATGCCCTCTTGTTTATTATTGGTGCCTTAGTCGGTATGATTGGATTTAACGAACTATACCCTTACCTGGGATTTTTGATGAACTGGGGGAGTGTAGGAGAGAGTCTGATCTATGATTTATTTTATATAAGTCGAGAGCTTTTTTTAGTTATTCTCATTTTAGTTGCCATCACTCTTTTTGTTCTTGCTGAATCTTTTGAAAAGAAGATAGGAACATTTGATTTGTCTCATCTAAAATCAGGCACTCTTAAAAAACTCAGCACAGGCCTAGTTGCAATCTCCATTCTTTTACTATTAATACCTCACTTCACTTATATTAAAATAAGTAAGGAGAAAACAATCCTGAACCAAGTGGAAAATGCCCAGGATCATATTGAGATAGAAGAAGTGGTTCAAAAACTCATGAATCAAGATAAAGAACTCTTGCTGGTCGATATTCGCACATCAGAAGAGTTTGAAGAGTTTCACATTAAAGGTGCAATTCACATCCCGATGTCTGATTTGGCAAAAAAGCTTTTATCATACAAAAACCAAGGAACGATTGTTCTTTATTCCAATGGTATGACTCATCCAGCTCAGGCGAGAGATTCACTTTTCCGCCAAGGCATAAAGAATGTATTGATATTAACCGATGGCCTTGAAGGTTTTAATCAGAAAATTTTAAAACCAAGTTCTTTGCGGGTCGATCCATTGAGTGAAGAAGAATTAATAAAAGTTAAAAGCTGGCGAGAATACTTCTTAAATTGACATCAAACGGAACCTACTTCTACAAATTTCTATCAGTATAAAATTAATAAAAACGTAAAAACATCATTATCGTGCGGCAGATGGTGGACGGTATCTCGTCCAGTTGCTTATCCCAAGCGTTAAATTTGATATAATGGAAATTTCAATATATTCTAATCTGAAAGAGGCCTTAATTATTTGATTATGCCCGTACGAATCACTTGTGAAAGAAATTGAGTTAATATTATGTAGAGTCAAAAACATCAGCATTACTACCTTGAAAATTTAAGAATTTAAGAATTTAAGAATTAAGGATTGAATAAATGGCTCCCATTTTAATTGTATTTTTATGCCTATTACTGAACGCAATAATGTCGTGTGCAGAAATGGCGTTTGTTAGTGTAGATAAGAAAAAAATTCGCAACGCATCGCTGGCGGGTGATCCGAAAGCAGCAATTATAGAAAAAATGCAAAAAGTGCCAGAGAGATTATTGTCAGGTATTCAGATTGGAATAACTCTCGTCGGTGCCGTTTCTGCCGCCGTTAGTGGTGCAGGAGCGGAAGAAACAATATCTCCTTGGTTAGTTAGTATATTTGATATTAGAGAATCTCTGGCCGAGATTATCGCGATTAGTTTTGTCGTAGTTCCTTTGACATTTGTTTCAGTTGTTATTGGAGAGTTAGTGCCGAAATCAATAGCTCTTCGTTATTCATTCCCTGTAATTATCAAACTTGCTCTCGCTTTGAAGTTGACCGAAAAAATTCTAAGTCCGTTGATTATTCCAATGGAAAAGGTAACAAAATTTATCTTGAGGCGAATGCGATTATATATCTCGGAAATAGACACTAATCAGATCAGTGATGATGTGTCCTTGTCTGGATTAAAGAAAGAGCATAAGCAATATATTTTAAATCTGATTGACCTTGAATCCAAAATAGTAAAAGGAGTTATGATTCCTTGGGATCAAGTGAATCATGTTCGATATGAAGTTGAATCGGAAGATGTATTAAAGCTAATATTAGAACATGGCCGCACACGACTTCCAGTTTTGGCAAACAATGAAGTTTGTGGTTTTTTACACGCGAAGGAATTTTTAAATTTATTTAAAGGTGGAGGGGCCGATAATTGGGTAAGTTTTATTAGACCTCCTCGATTTGTTAAGAAAGAAGAGAAACTTCTTGATGTACTCAAGAGGATGCAAAAAGATCGGATACATCTTCTGATTGTAGGAGATGAGACAAATCCCGAAGGTATTATTACTCTTGAAGATATACTGGAAGAAGTCATTGGTGACATCATTGATGAAGATGAAGATGGCCAAGTTAAGATTTATTTAAGGCGAAGTGTGATTATCAACAAAGATTAGAGTGGTGATAGAACTATTTGTCCTGATTTAAACTACATGCTTAGTCCAAGGAAACTACAGGTCAACAACTCGCCCCTAAAGGAGCGAGCTTGTTAAAACAAGTTCGAGTTTGACTAGGAGGCACTTAAAAAATGCAGAAGTTGGTTAAGAGAAAGCGTGTGCGTAAGCACACGAACATACACACCT
>JADGBS010000243.1 GCA_015231325.1 Oligoflexia bacterium
CATCGTTGTCAAAACTACAATGACCTCAGCAACGGTGGAAGTTGCCAACGCTGCATTGATATCTGTCCCAATATTGCACTTAAAATTTCTGGCGAAGAAAAAAGCGTAGAGCAAGTACTGTCAGTGGTGGCCCAAGATCAGGTTTTTTATCAAACATCTGGTGGTGGAATTACCCTTGGTGGAGGCGATCCTTTGATGCAACATTCTTTTGCGCAAGCACTGCTAAAAAAATGTCGCGAATCAGGCATCTCTACTGCTATAGAAACCGCCGCCAACGTAGACTGGAAAATAATTGAGGACACTATTTCAGATCTTGACTGGATTTTTGTAGATTTAAAACATATGAATGGTGAGCAACACCAGAAATATACGGGAGTGCACAACCGACTAATCCTGAAAAACATTGAAAGGCTGCTGGACCCCAACGTTGTTGCCACTTCTTCAGTATCAGTAGTGATAAGAATTCCGTTGATACCTGGTTTTAATGATTGCGAAAGTAATATCGCCAATACTGCTAAATTTTTATATCAAATCAACAAAAATCATAATCTGAAATATCTAGAGTTACTCCCATACCACCAATGGGGAGTAGTGAAATACCAACAATTAGGGATGAATTATCATGGCCCAAGTGACACGTCGGCCGACGAGTCGGCCGACGCTCCGCCTGGCACTCCGCCTTACAATAACACCAACACTGCAGAGGAATTGGCAGAAATTTTCAAAAAAAACTCTTTAAATACCATTGAGGTTAAATTTAGTTAATTAACATTAATCTAACTATACATTATCAACCCATCAGGAGAAAAAATGAGCAATAACAATAAAGAATCACCTAAAACTTGTCCCCTCCCACCACGTTTAGAAAAAATGCGCGAGGAATATTTTACTCATAAACCATCCATTTCTATCCATCGAGCGCGTGCCTTTACGGAGGTCGCCCGTGAGCATTGGGGACTTAATCCCAAAGTGCTAAAAGGAAAATGTATCTATCACGCTTGTGAGACAGCACCGATTTACATTGGTAAACACGAGCTGATTGTAGGTCTTTCCGGCGGTCGTCCGCGCGCGGGAATATTTTCTCCCGATGTTTCCTGGCGCTGGTTGGCCAAAGAGATCGATACCATCGATACCAGAAAAGTAGACCCATATGAATTAGCAGATATTGATCGCCAAATTCTCAAAAATGAGATCTTTCCCTTCTGGAAGGGCCGCTCTGTGGATGAAATTTGCTATAAAAATTTAGAAGAGCTTGGACTTTTGTCTATGACGTTCGAATCTGGAGTCGTTGACTGCGAAGTAAAAACCACTAGTGGCGGTGGGGATCTTTGCCCAGGTTATGCCAATATTTTATTTAAATTGGGATTTTCAGGTATTAAGCGTCGCGCAGAGGAAAGGTTGGCCACTCTACGTCCAGAAATTCCACAAGAAATAGATCAAATCTATTTTTTAAAAGCGGTTGTGCAAAGTTGCAATGGAATGATGTTGCTCGCTCGTCGCTATTCCGACGCTGCTGAGTGCATGTCACGAAACGAAAGTGATCCACAGCGTAAAAAAGAGCTGTTAGAAATCTCCGCAGTTTTAAAGAGAGTACCAGAATTTCCACCGAGCAGTTTCCGCGAGGCATTACAAACAGTGTGGTTTGGACAAGCAATGCTCTATCAAGAAGAGATCACCGCCGGCACCTCTCCTGGAAGAGTTGATCAATACATCTACCCCTATTTTCAGCAAGATTTAGCGAGCGGCAAGATAACATTAGCAGAGGCAGAAGAACTGGTTTATTGCTTCCTTTTCAAATTTAATGAAAATGCATGGCCCCTTAGTGAATTTGCTTCAAAATATTTTACTGGTTACATGCCCTACCAAAACCTGGTAGTGGGGGGAGTGGACGAAAAGGGCAAGGACGCCACTAACGATCTTACCTACTTGATAATGAATTGCTCTAAAAATTTGCGTATGTTTCAACCAACCCTTACGGCCCGTATTCACCAACATTCCCCGGAGGAATATTGGGAGAAGATAGCAGAAGTGATTTCCGCCGGATTAGGTTTTCCCAACGTACAAACAGACGAAGTGGCAATCAAGGCCCTCCTTTCTTTAGGGCTTCCTTTGGAGGATGCTCGCAATTACAGCATTATGGGTTGCACTGAACCACAAATGGCGGGAAAACAAGTACGCTGGGCATCAGCAACCTATACCAATTTTGCTATTCCTTTCGAGTTCGTTTTAAACAATGGAGTTCATCGCGCTAGTGGCAAACAATTAGGATTGGCACTCGCTGAACATGGTGACCATCTCTCTAAACTTGATACCTTTGAAAAATTCGAATCAGCGATAAAAGAACAGCTTAAGCACATCTTGAAAGTATGCGGAGTATGTACTTTGGTTATTCAAAAAGTGCATCAACAATACCAGCCCAAGCCTCTCGGTTCATCTTTGATCGAAGATTGCATCGAACGCGGTAAGGATTATATGGAGGGTGGTGCACGTTATAACACCGGTCCTGGGATTGTCTGCGTGGGAACCGCCGAATATGCTAACTCTATGTATGCCATAAAAAAATTGGTTTACGACGAAAAAAAGGTGACCCTACAAGAGCTCGCCGCGGCCACTGCCTCTAATTTTGAAGGCAGTGAGCGTAACCGCGACATCTATAAATTATGTATTACTGCTTCTAAGTACGGCAACGATATTCCGGCGGTGGACTATTTTGCCAAAGACATAATCGATTTTGCATATACTGAAATTCGCAAAATCCCTGGCCTACTCGCCCCACTGGAGCTATCCACACTCTCCGTCTCCTCTAACGTACCTCAAGGCGAGGTTATCGGAGCACTGCCTAGCGGTAGAAAAGCAGGGAAACCACTCTCCGACGGAGTTAGTCCTACTCAAGGAACAGATACCAGCGGTATTACTGCCGCAATCAAATCAGTAGATGGCAGTGAACTCTGGAAAAGTACCGATGGCACTTTGTACAATGTCACCATCAATCCTGAACTAATCAATACCCCAGAAGGACGAAAAAATTTGGTCGCCCTGCTCAAGGGTCATCATCAATTGGGCGGAGCACAGATTCAATTCAATTGTATAAAAAGAGAGACGCTTCTCGATGCACAACAGCATCCCGAAAAATATCGTTCATTGATGGTGCGAGTTGCAGGCTATAGCGCTTACTTTACAGAACTCACCAAAGAATTACAAGACGACATCATCAGTCGAACTGAGCAAAAACATTTTTCCTAATCAGACCACTCATCCCCGTCATTAAGAGATCCAAAAGTGGATCAGTTATATTCGGTATAATGTTATCAACTACCCCTATTACGAAAACTTTTATAAAATTTTTTTGTAAAAAAATCCATTTATAGTCGTGAAAAAAACACTAGTAATTTTCTGGGAGCTCCAGACCATAAGTTGACACCCATATGATTTATAACTACTCTATAATGAAGGGTAGCAACCAGTGGCAAATTACGTTAGACGACATTTAACACAATAAGATAGAACGATGGGGGACTAGCAAATGGACTTTAATCAAACAATCTTTTTACGTCTGTATTTTTTTTTAATTTGTTTAATTGTTATGACTACCCCTGTATGGGCACAAAAAGAAGAG
This sequence comes from Oligoflexia bacterium, assembly GCA_015231325.1. GTDB lineage: Bacteria > Bdellovibrionota > Bacteriovoracia > Bacteriovoracales > Bacteriovoracaceae > JADGAN01. The sequence goes on from JADGBS010000243.1 coordinate 3,617, forward strand.
GAACAAAAAGAAGAGGAAAAGATATTATTACACTATGAAGAATATCCCGCAGAAGCAAGAGAAGCAACCGTTAATGCTATCAAAAAGTCCATTGAAACCTTCAATTCGGTAATGGACCATCCCAAAGAATATGAAAAATTGTTGGCCGATTTTTTGCCTACCGAACCGCAATCCGAAGATAACCATGATGCAATTAAAATACATATGGAATATGTTGGAAGTAAAATCGTAATTAAATACAGAAGTACTACCGAGAACAGGGTATTTGAGTTAGATCAAATAGATCCTTTCAATCAAAAAATGAGAATTGTTGAAGTAACTAAAAATCAAAAAATAGCTTTTAGTTTTTCTGATCTCATACTAGTAAATGCTTGGGGGAGTGATCAGGCATCTACCTCACCTTTGCCCGAAGACAACATAGCAAAATATAATAAAATCCTTAACTCTATGCCGGAACAACAGAAAAGATGTGTCAGCAGTTTGCAAACAAAAATTACAGCTTATTTCAAACAACAAATATGTGCAGAAATTGAAATAAAAAATAAAAATAAAAATAAAAATAAAAAGGAAAAGGAAAAGGAAAAGGAATGCCAAGAAATAATGAATTCTAGAAATATTAATGATACATATACGGCCGCAATCGCTACCATGATGTTCATGAATGGCCAATACGGAATTGTAAACCAACCACCAACTTCAAACAAAAGTACTCTCGCACAAGCAATGAATGTGACAAAGAACGCAATAGGCCTAGGAGTAACTATCTCATCGACCATATGGGCCGCTGATTTTTTATTGGGTATGGTGGCCATACCTTTTAGTCTTAGTGGTGCCATAGTTGCCACTGCTTCTTCCGTGGCCATAGCTGGTTCAATTTTTCCTCCCATAGCAATTGGAATAACAGTAGGAGTACTTGGGTATGCTGCATATAAAGGACTTAGTTATCATATCGAAAAGAAATATGCTCGTTCGAAAATTTGGTCGCATTACTGTGATCTTAAAAAGTCATGTAATTCAGAATTAGCTAGCCATAACTTCGAGCGTAGCTCAGAGCGTAGATCTTTCCGGACCATTGTCAGCAGTCTAGATAACATAAAAACTAAGCTTGGAGTAAACATTCCTACAATGTGTGACAATACAACTCCAACCAAGAACCAATTACTGCCCGGCGAGCAAACACTACAAGCGCAAGATTATGCATGCCTTGCGAAAAAAGGTATTAGCTCGATGATTGCGCTAAATCTTAACGAAACAGCGGACGGTAGTTCAAAATTTATAGATAAGCAACATCTAGACACTACCGATTATTCTGACGGGTTGAGAACTTTTAACAGCACATTTAACAATTATAAAGATCGAAACGCATGATCTTTAAAACAAATAACCTCATATAAAAAATAACAGTGACAACGATGATAAAAAAAAATGTAACGAAGAAGTATCATCTGGTTTGGCCGTAGAAGGAAAAGGATTTTGGGGGCGCTCGTGGCATCAACTAAGGCACTCATTTAGTGAGCAAGTTAGAAAGGAAGATTCTGACGAATATCGTCAAACGTACCAAACCACGGATAAGGATCCGTGCACATGTTATGTTCAATGGCGTAATTGTATAAACAATCTAAAAATAAATTTAAAAAATATGAAGGAAAGTAGTCCTCAAACTTATCAAGAATTATTCCCAACATCCACCGGACATTAAATACATTAAGTACTGATCAACACCATCGTAACAGTCACCACCGTCAGTCCTCAGTAGTCAGCGAACGTTTTTGGTTTCACCCCAAAGAACTAATCTAAAGTTCCATTGATAGCTGACCGACTAGGCCATTGCGCTGATCAGATTCAATTATTAATTGCTAATAAACATTGTTCGTAACATTATTCGTAAACAAAGGAACTTAAGTGAAGATGCTAAAAAACGATAGTTTGATTTTTGCATATACTTTTGCATATATGTTTGCATATATGT
>JADGBS010000244.1 GCA_015231325.1 Oligoflexia bacterium
ATAAACAACGGGACTATTTGGAGACCGTGATTTTCCTCCATCAAGAACGAATGCCATCGAATAATAGATTTTTTGTCGATTTAATTAAAAATTTAAAACAATTTGAATTAGAATCCGCAATGACCAAAAATTGCAGTCAATCTGTTTTGATCAACTGGAGTTTTGATTATGGGCCGAAGACTTTGCAAAAGACTTTTCTGGACATTTCTCTTTGTGATTACTCCATTGCTTACAAACGCTGCCGAAGATCTTCATGAAACATGGGACCCAGCAGATACGCAGTTTCAAGGCAAAATTACTTGTACTGAGCCCAAATGCATTTCCTTGGAAGAAGCGGTTGATGCTGCAGTAAATAATGGATATATCACCAAAGAAAAGTTAGAGAGTGTATTTAGATCAAGACAAAGAATTCTGGGCAGTATTGGTAATATACTCCCCCCATCTGGAAATAACTGCAGGGAGCGGAATCTTATCTGCTGGTATTATAGGTAACATCTCTAATTTACTGGGTTTTTTGGTTCCAAGTAATTGGTTTAATTGGAAAGAATCAAAACTTATGTATGCGGCCGAGCGAAGCAGTTATGTGGGAATTTTAGAAGATCAAGTAACTGACACTGAAGTAATTTATTACACTATCCACCGTGAATCCAGAGAAGTGGTGATTTATAATTACTATGCAAATCACTTGCAAGAATTAATAGCACACATTAAAGCGAATAATATTAAAGCTAATAATACTGATAGCAATGATGTTGGTAACAAGATCAACAAGGTTAGTAAAGTTAGTGATGATGACATATTGCTTTTAGAGAATTTGTTGCACGAAATCAAGGCGGATGCGGCTTACTACAGTGGTATCGCAATAGCGATGGCCTACCCAGAGCAAGGGACCATCGGTATAATGCCCATTGATCTTCCAGATTTAAGTAGGGCCATTCCACACGTTCTTACAAAAAACGAGATAGAGCAAATAAAATCAAGTTCTGCACAACTGTTAACGCTTCGTTACCTTATCCGCGCAGCTCACTACGCTCGCCTATCCCGTACCTTTAATTTTCTAGGTGCACGTGGAGTTGGTAGAGAAACGGGCATAGGCATTTCTTTAGGATTGGAGAATCTTGCAGAAATTCGTATTGTTGCTTCCGAAAAACGAAATTTAGAAATTGCTATGCAAGAAAGCGCGGCCAAAATCGAGAGCTTTTTTAGAAAAACAGTTGATCTCCATAATTCTTCTATAGATGTATACCGAGAATATGAGCAGGCAAAAATTCCTAATCATGCTTTGCTTTATTCGATTTTGGAAAAATATGCAACAGAAGGTACGATCGATGCAATGAAGTTAATTTCGGCCATTCACTGGGCCATTAAGTTTGAGATCTATCACAATTTTGTTCAGCATGCTTACCTTATTGCCAAATCGCAGATAGATCGTTGTTTATTGAATGGATATAAATACACCAAGATTACTGGCGCTAACATAATTCCTGCAAATCAAGAATTAAACTATTGGCATGATCGTCTGCGGATAAAAGAAAATTACGGAATAGACAAAGATATAAACAGAGGGCTTTTGAATCTCGAAAATCCGTAAGCTGTTTATATTGGTGATTTAGGCCATTAAAGATTTAGGCAGATACTTTAATCTTCGATATCCCTGTTCAGTTACCGCATAATAACTAACCAAAGTATTATTGACAGCAGTGTTGCGTGTGTTTACAATTAAACCGCTAGTGCGCAGTGCTTCCAGGTGAAAATTAATAACCTTCAATGAACACTGCTTCTCATTTTCATAGATTAATCGTAATTTCGCGACAACATCCTCGTTAGTAGTCTCAGCAGTAGTATCAGCGGAATCTTCTGTGGCCAAAGTGTATAAGACAGCAGAACGAAGCGGAACCTTTTTTTTCATAATTTTTTTTATATCATTCATATCAATTAATTTGTTTCCCATATTTATTCCTTATTTATTCCTTATCTATTCCTTTAATTTCTAAGGTTAACTAATTCTTTAGGATTGGCCAATACCAACAATGCGCCCAAAGTGATAGTAACCGCTCCACATACCAGTGGAGTGGTTAATTTAAGATCTGTCAAAAAATAACCAAAGATTATGGACCAAAGGGCGTAAGTAATATTTAACGCCATCGCCCTCCCTACACCTGTCATGTTCATTGCCTTGTACCAGAAGAGATACGAAACCGAACCAGCAAGCGCGGTAAGTAAAAGCATCTGTGCCGAAGGAAGAATCAATGCTTCTTTAAAAAGTAACAAACCGCCGATCATCGGCAACACCCCAACCAGATAAACAAAAAAAGAAGTCCCTTGACGGATATTGATAGCAACCTGTGGGTCAAGAAGATCCATGACGTAGGTGGAAATTACTCCTTCGAGCGACCAACCAATGGTAGGCAATAGCGCAAACGCAATTCCCCAGTAAAAGTGCGGATGGGCATCACCAGCGGGGGGAGTGTACCCCACAATGAAAGAACCAAGAATACAAGTAACTATTCCAATCCAAGCACGCAGAGAAACCCGTTCTTTTAAAAAAATCATTGCAAAAACAGTTCCCAGCGCAGGATACATTGCAGTGATCGCCAAAGTATGGGCCGTACCGGCCAACTGAATCCCTAGCAAATATCCGGACATCGCAAAAGGGCCACCCAAAAGTGCGGCAAAAGCGACAATAATTCCTGAGCGAGAACGTAACGTCCGTAATAATTCACGACTGCGACCAGTAAAAAGGTTATAGAGAAACAACCAAAAGGCAGCAAAACCATCGTGCATACATGCACCAACCAATGGGGCCAAATAAATCGCTAAAGATGTGTCGCTAAAAGGCACCATGGCAATGGAAATTCCTAATAACACGCCGTCCAACCCCCAAAAAACACCTGAGAGAATTCCAAAAAGTAGCCCCTTTTTTGCATAGGAAAGTTGCTGTCGTTGCTTTAGTGCTTCCAAATCCTCAAGAGTAAGTACAGTAGACATAGTAGACCCAATATTCGTAGTCATGAACGGTATCTCCCGAATTATATAAAATTGTATACATAAAATTGTTTCAAATAATTTATCAGATAAACTCGAGAAAACGGGGAAAATAAAAAAATCTAATTCAGGTCTTTCAATGCTTCCTGTTCTTTAATTTTTTCCAGTAGACTCAGCTGTTTGTCAATCTGTAAAATTCTGTTGATGCGATAGAGTAAGGTGCGTTCGAGTATTCCATCACTAGGAACCTCCTTCCACCCCTGCAAATAATCCTGTTCAACCAACTGTCGCTTATATACACTAACTTTGGTCATCTCTTTTCCGCCACTAGATCCTTTTACAACGTTGATCACTAACCTGAACTTGGCAGTTTTTACTGAATCATTGGAGGCAAAAGAATCTGAAAAATTCATCTGCGAAGTATTGTCTTCCCATGCAGTACGGATAACCCCTGCCTCCTGATTCTGATTTTCAAAGTTATATCCTCGCATTACCTTGATCACCGCCTGCCAAGTTTTATTAATATCAGCATCAAAAATCTTGGTAGGCATCTCAAAATCCTCAGTCATGTATTTGAAAACCTCATAAGACCCACAGCCACATAAAAAAAATAGTATCCAGCTCCAACACAAAATCGGCATAGTCCATTTGGGAGTCCATTTCTTCTGATAATTAATCTTTACTTTAGTATCTCTCATATTTATAAAGGCCATAAGGCCATGTAGTGCAGTAAATAAACAAGGCAAAAAAATATGAACAACTCCTCAATCAACTCAATCAAACCCATCAACTCACTTAACTCACTCAACTCGCTCGACAAGCAGGGTACGCTACAACTATTCCACTCCGTTCTCCAGAATGAAGCACAAGCTATCCAAATGGCCAGTACTCGTGTAACTGTGACTAACATTGATAAGATGATCGGCATTTTTGAGCTACTACATAATACCGGAGGAAATTTAATCTTCTCTGGAGTAGGAAAGTCGGGTATCGTCGCCCAGAAATTGGCCGCCACCTTTTGCTCCCTAGGTCTCCCTTCCTTCTTTCTACACCCTACAGAAGCACTACACGGAGATTTGGGACGATTGAGTAAGGCCGATGCAATGGTCATCATCAGCAAATCGGGTAGCACCGAGGAAATTCGTAAACTACTCCCTTTTATACCTATACCGCAGCAAATGATAATTGGATTACTCGGACAAATCCCTTCCCCTCTGGCCAATGCATCCGGAGTCCTCTTCGATTGTTCTATTGAACGTGAGGCCTCCATCAATGATTTAGCACCCACTACCAGCACCATCGTGGCAATGGCCATCGGGGATGCCTTAGCAGTCCTCTATGAGAACGTGATGGGAATCTCCAAGGAAAAATTTGCGTACAATCATCCTGGCGGAATACTAGGAAAAACTTTGCGTCTGATGGTTTCTGACCTCATGATTACAGCGGCCGATGTTCCTTGGGTAACTCCAAGCACCACCTTACAAGATGTCATAATCAAAATGACCGAAATTCCCCTAGGTATCTGTGTGGTTCTCCAAGATGAGGATGTTGAGGGAGGAGGGGCCAGAGGAATAGGGCGACAATTGGCGGGAATTATCGTAGACGGTGATATCCGTCGTTTTTTTTCCAACGCCAATACTAATGGCACACTTTCTATTCATGCCAGCAAGTGTATGAACCCCAAACCCATTACTATTCGTGATGATGAATTGGCCTATCGTGGTTTAGAATTAATGGAAAAGCGACAACGCCAAATTTCGGTATTGCCAGTGATGAAAGACGGCGTGTTTTTAGGAATATTACGGTTACACGACCTACTACGAGAGGGGTTTGTGCTTAGGAACTATAACTGTTAGCACTGCTGCTAACACTATTAATCCAAACGCAAAAGCAATGACCACCATCACCCCATAGCGTTGATAGATTGTAGGAGTACGCTCTGGGGAAAACAAAGTAAAATCCAAATATCCTTGACGATTAACTTCGATTCGACCACCCAATTCCCCGCTCGGATAGATAACCGTGCTAATACCAGTATTAGTGGAACGTACCACCGGCAAATTGAACTCCGCCGCACGCCAACGACTTAAGAAAAGATGTTGCTCGGGTTCCACTTTCCCATACCAAGAATCGTTACTTAAATTTACCAGAAAATGTACTTCCCGATGTCGCCCCTGCTCGTCAACCAATCCATTCAACACCTCACGTAAATACTCGGGAAATAACATTTCGTAACAAATCACCGATGTAAAATAGAATCCATTTCTGTTTTTAAACAGAACATAACTATCGCCACGCGCAAACAAAGATATCGAAGTAATCTGTTCACTGATCCACTTATTGATCTTCCTTCCGAATGGTAAGGTTTCTCCAAAAGGGATCAAATGTTTTTTGTTATAGTATTTAACTAGTTCTCCATATTGATTGAAAAACAAAGTAGAATTAAAAGTTTGTTCATAGTCTGAATTATATAAAGCATCTAATTTATTTAGATTATTTAGATTATTTAGATTATTTAGATTATTTACATAAGTTAGATTATTTTGATTATTTAAATTATATAAATTTACTAAATT
>JADGBS010000245.1:0-474 GCA_015231325.1 Oligoflexia bacterium
GCTTGATAGTTCGCATCAACTCTTTAAACAAACTGGACGTAAACTTGTTATCGCCAATTTTGCCAATGCTCTCGCAGGCATTCTCTCCCCTACCGAACGAAAGCTTATGTGTGATATATCTCCTTGTGGTGGTGGTCGCTGTTTTGTCGCCATTTCTGCAAAAGGGAAAATATTTCCTTGTAGTGAATTCATCGGGCTCACAGAATTTTCTTGCGGAAATATTAAGCAAGGTGGAATTCAAAGCGCATTAGAACACTCTGCTATGAAGATGATCACTACTCGTTCCGTTGAAAAAATCGAACCATGCAATTGCTGCTCTATCCGCCACTTTTGTGGCGCCCCATGTCCAGCAGAGCTCATGGCCAACAATGGAAATATTAACACCCCTGCCATCTACTGTCGGTTCTACCAAGAACAAATTCGATATGCATTTCGAACAATCGTCACCGGCAACGAGGAGGATTATCTGTGGAA
>JADGBS010000245.1:540-5540 GCA_015231325.1 Oligoflexia bacterium
ATGGCCCTTAGCGGTGGCGCATTTTAAAAGCTGGTACGAGCACATCTGTACAAAAAATCCAAAATGGTAGCATCGTGCATCGATCATCTACTTCAATGTGCTTGGTCCAAAATGGCAGAGCAGCATAATCGTAAATCGCAGACAAGATGTCATTTAACTCCCTTCCGAAATTAACGCGTTATAAATGCTTTGTTTGTCGAATGGCTTTATTATTAATGCGTTGGCATTCGCTATTAAAATATCCATTCGTTTTTCAGAAAAATCTGAGTCGAATCCCCCTGTGATTGTTATTATTTTAGGAACATGTGGCAATTTTTTTATCGCTGTAATGAGCTGATCCCCATTCATTTTGGGTAATTTTATATCTGTGATTAGGTAATCATATGAATTTGTGGTGGCCTTTTCCAGTCCCTCTTTCCCATCACGTGCCTCATCCACTTGTAGGCCAAATTGCGTGAGATAATGTTTTAAAAGTTTACGGATACCTTCTTCGTCGTCGATAATGAGAACGCTACCAACAAGAGGTTTGTACTTACTGCCGTCAGTGACATCAGAACACTCGTGTAAGTTTTGGTTTTGTCCTCCAGTTGCGATTGGTAATTTAATAGTAGCCGTAGTGCCAATATGAAGAATGCTCTCGATACTCAGCGTACCTCCAAAGGAATGAACAATTGTCTGTGATATACTCAGCCCAAGCCCAGTTCCTTTTCCTACTGGTTTAGTAGTCCAGAAAGGATCAAACAATCGCTTAATATTTGTTGGATCTATCCCAATACCATTGTCGATTATTTTTATAACTACACTTTGAGCTTCAGCAAAAGTTTCAATGATGATCTTACCTTCGTGACTTTTCTCTAGGTGAGTTTTCTCTAGAATAGCATCCCGCGAATTGTTTAAAATATTCATTATTGCTTGTTTAATTTCTCCAGGATTTACTGCTACAAAACAGTGATCACCGCAGTAACGTGTCTCAATAAATATATTCGTTTTTTGATATATCGTTTCGCATAAAGATAGCGTTTCATTTATGATCTGGTTCAATTTGATTGTCTTTCTTGTACTTGCCTCAATTCTAGCATAATTTATTAAACGATCAACAATAGTAGCAATTCGAATGGATGCAGCATCTTGTGTTTCTAATAGATCTATAATTTCGTTTTTGTTATATTGAGACATATCAGCATTGATAATAATGTCTTCGATTAGTGCGATATTTCCCATTACGATAGTCAGAGGATTGTTTATTTCATGGGCCACTCCTGCGGCAAGTGAACCAACGGAAGCAAGTTTGCTAGCGAGATAAAGCTTCTCTTGAATTTTTTTCTGTTCATCTTCAATTTTCTTTCTTTCAGAAATATCTGTATGCGTCCCAATGACCCTTGCCGCACCTCCTTCCTTAGTTCGAGCGATTACTTTTCCTCTATCTAATATCCACTTGTACGATCCATTCTTGCATAAAATTCGGTATTCATTTGTGTAGAGTGGAATTTTTCCAGCACAATGATTCTGTAAATCCTTAAAAATTTTTTCTTTATCATCAGGATGTACTCTCTTTTCCCATTCGGATAACAATGACCCGATATCATTCTCTTCATAACCGAACATTCGCTTCCATTGGATTGAAAAGAACACCTGGTTAGTTATTACATTCCAATCCCAGATTCCATCCCCAGCTCCTTCGAGAGCAAATTTCCATCGAGCTTCACTCTCCTTTAATTTTTCTTCATTAATCTTGCTTTCAATAATTCCCCAATCGGTATCTGCTAGGTAGTTGATTATGTCGATGTCAGATTGATCGTAAATAGTCTGCTTATTTCCTACTCCAAGGATAGCAACAATTTTACTGTCTCTGATTACTGGTACAACCAGCTCCCTTTCTACCGGTGCATGACCTGGTGGAAGTCCTTTTTTATGGGCCAATGCTTTGTAGTCATTATGAATGACAGGGACGCGCGAATAAACACAATCAACCCACACACCCGCTTGTTCAATGCTGTAGTGAAGCCCTGATCCCTCCGCCTTACAAAATTTTTGCATGGTGTTTGTGGACCATGTTTGTAAAGTTAAATTTTTTTGATCACTATCAACAAAATGATAGAATCCAATTTTGCTATTAGTAAGTAGTTCGGCATGATCAAGAGTTTTTTGTAGTAATTCTGTTAAAGTGTGACCATGTGAATATTCTAATAAATCAATTCGCATATTCATGATATTTTCTAATTTTTTTCTTTTAGTGATATCCCTTGCAACCGCATAGATTAAGTCGTTTTCCGGGAATGAGCGCCATTCAATCCATTTATAGTATCCTGTTTTGGTTCTATAGCGATTAGTGAAACTCATTACTGGCCGTTGGGCAGATAGGGTTGAAATAGCATCGAGCGTTGGTTGTAAATCATCTGGATGAATTAAATCTAAAAATTTTATCCCGACCAATTCTTCTTGCGAGTAACCAAGAACATTAGTCCATTCTGGATTTAATCGTAAAAAATAACCGTCAGTGTTGGCAATACACAATAGGTCTAAACTTCTGGTGAAATATCTATCAAGTTCTTCTGTCTTCTTTGATAATATTTCATTTACCTTTTTGATTTCTGATGAATCTGTAACTTGAACCAAATATCCAGTTATTTCAAAATTATTGTCTTTCAGAGGAGTCTTCAAAGGAGTAATGATGACGTCGATTGGAATTTTACCACTTTTGGTTGTATTATATAGGTTTTGTTGTTTTACAAGATCGAAGTCAAATTGAACTTCATAGCTTACTTGTTTGCCCTTTTTTAGATCATCGATATGTGAGGGTAATATGTTGGGATCATTAAAAAGATTAAATTTTTTAATTTCATCGACATGGGATACTCCAAATATATTTAAACAAGCGTTATTCACTATTTGGAGAATCCCTTGCTTGTCATATATTTCTTTACCAACAGGAGACTGTTCGAAAATATTTTTAAAAATCATCTCATGTTCATATAATAATCTATCTTTTTCCTTTAACTCAGTGATATCCCTCATGGAGAATAGTCTTGTACCGTTATGGATCGAAACTTTTTTTATGTTAATCAATATATGTTTTATCAAACCATCTTTTGTTTTTATGATTGATTCGATATTTTTGATTTCAGCAGAGATACTAGAAATATCAAAGTTAATCTTTTTTATGATATCTTTTTCAATAAGATCGAAGATATTTCTCTTCGCTTCGATTTCACTTGCACTGTATCCAAATATAATATGAACGTTAGGACAAATAAAAACAAACTCCCCGTTATCCTTTGTAATAAAAACAGCATCAGACATTGCCAATAGTGCCATTTCAGAAAAATCTTTATCACTAAGATCATTATTAACAATTAATTGGTCCATTAGAAATCCTTTTGCCAAATCCTTTTGCCTTATGTCGTAAAAAATCGTAATCTACGTTAGCACTGACTACTTAATAATATTATACCAAGCGTGGAATGTGGAATATTTATACATGACAAAGAACGTCTATTAAGAAAAAAATTCTTCCTTTTCCTTAATGTCTCATGATACTTTTTTATGGTACTTTTTCCCGGTGGCGATGTTCACCGATATCCACTAAGGAAATATGAATGTATCCAAAAAATTCAAAGGTGATGGAACTATATGTTGGTCCATGCGTGCTGGAAAGCGAAGGGTTGACGTTGGAAATTGCTCACTCTATCAAAGAGCAACTGCAACACTTCCTTCCTCGGTTGCGAATTACCTTCAAGGGCAGCTATGATAAGGCCAACCGCACGTCAGTACATTCATACCGCGGACCAGGTTTGCGCGAGGGTCAAAGAATTTTGGAATTAGTCAAATCGCGCTATGGTTTCCCTATTCTTACTGATTTTCATTCTGTAGAAGAGGCGCCATTAGTCGCGGAATTTGCTGATGTAATGCAAGTCCCTGCATTTCTTTGTCGTCAAACTGATATCATTATCGCTGGGGCGAAGGCGGCGGCCAGCGTGGGGGCAACGCTTAAGATCAAAAAGGGACAATTTTTGGCGCCGTTTGATGTAAAAAATATCGTAGAGAAGGCCAATCATTTTTTACCCAAAGAACGAATTATTCTCACTGAGCGCGGTTGTAGTTTCGGTTATAATAACCTAATCGTAGATATGGCCTCTTTCCAAATCATGCAGTCTTTCGGAGTACGCGCGATTTACGATGCCACCCACAGTGTACAATCACCCGGTAGCGCCGGTAACTCCACCGGTGGAAAACGTGACCAGATCTTAGTACTAGCAAAAGCAGCGGTAGCAGCTGGGGCAGATGGTGTCTTTATAGAAACTCATCCTAACCCTGAAAAGGCGCTCTCCGATGCGGCAACCTCCTGGCCACTCTCCGATTTGGGAAGCTTAGTGAGGCAACTCTTAAACATTTTTGAGGCGACTCATGAACAACCAGGAACCCTGTCAATCCCATAAACATCAATATGATACGGCCATTGTTATCGCGGGCGGAACCTTCGGGACTTCGATCGCCAGTGTACTCGCCAATAATTTCAAGCGAGTCATCTTAAAAGTACGCTCTCCCGAACTATATCAAACATTGTTAACCCACGTTATCTTCCCGGAAAAATACTCCCTCCCAATATCGTCCCTGCAATTAGCTGGGAGGAGGTATTTGATTTATTAGGCGCTGCAGGAAACAGCGGCACAGGAAGTGCTGGCAGCACAGGAAATGCTGAAATCGTCATTAATGGTTTACCCTCACATGCGCTGCATCTTTTCCAACAAAATTACCACCGTAAGCCGTTGCTCTCGCTGCTAGAACAGGGGGTGCCACTTGTCTCGCTCACTAAGGGGATCGATACCGAAACCCTCAAGCTAAGTGATGATATTCTCTTCGACCTCTTTCGTCCCCATGAAAATCTTTTTTGTTTTTTATCTGGCCCTTCTTACGAGGAGGAGATCCTGGAACAGCAGATCACTCTGGTTTCCCTCGCAGGCAAATCGCGATCAACTTTAATCAAAGTTTCCCACATGCTA
>JADGBS010000246.1 GCA_015231325.1 Oligoflexia bacterium
CAGTACTCGGTCATTGTCTCGTCGCTAGGGGACTCTTTTCTTAGATCGGTCATATTTACACTCCTGTGAAAATTATATGACCGATAAATAAGTTTGCCTATCCTACACAAAATTTCCTACACACCCAGCTAATACAAATCATATTTTTACTGCCAATTGAACAACCTAAGTCAGATCAGAATTTTTACATATAATGCTCTCTTCTGAATACTTCTAAGTTTGCCAATGCTGATAATAATTGGGACAGTGCCTCTCTTTCTTGAGTTAACTGTTCTATACTTCCTATTCTATCCTCCTCCCCATACTGATACTGTCTAAGCTGCATACAATCACTCAGCTCTTTTTCATGCGTCCACAAATCAACATAGTAATCAACAGTTCCTTCTTGTTGCTGCTGTTTTGCTTCCGAGACCTCCACATATTGTTTTCTTGCTTTTTTAAGTTCAATCTCAGCTAATTTTACTTTCGCCAGCAACTTGACTTCCTCCTGACTTAAATGCCTAATGAAACTCGCTTCCCGTGAGATTATATCGGGTTTTGATTCAGTTGCTTTTAATTTTTCCAAACGCTGATCTACAATTTGCAATTGCTTTCTTATCTCACTAATTTTACTCGCTGAAGCCTCTTCCTCAGAACTATGAGCTACCTGAATACCACTACTCAGAAAAAAAAAGAATGACATGGGTACTATTAATTTTTTCATTTTACTCCTCAATATAATAAAATTCACTACAAACACTGCTGATATGAATATCTTTGCTGGACTTATTATGTCTTCTTATTGGAGATTAATGATTCATAAAAATTTTACAAATTTTAAAATTGGCGTTTAAGATACTGAAATTTCTTTATTTATTATTGAGACTACAAGTGAGCTCCTTTTATGGGCCAGTAGTGGACGCAGCAATTTAAATTATCAGCTTGGGACTTGTGGAGGAGGGTGAAAACCATCGTAAAAATAGAACTTATGAAATAACTTAGTGTTTAGGTTTTACCTAAGATTGAAATTTGGTGACTAAGTGGCCGGTCTCGTAGTCAAGGCCTCCATTCGCCATGATTATCCTACTTAATTATGAGAGTGCCGCCATTCCGACATCCAAGTGTGAAGGTGAACCAATTATGATTCTCGTATAAAAATTCTATGATTTAGAGGTTGGAACAGTTGACTGCGGAATGTCGACTTTTTCTATTTTTCTACCTTTTCAACGAGTATTTGTAGCGTGGAGATGCTCGCTAACCAATTGAAATTACACGCTCGTCTAGCTCCTAAAACGACGTTTACCCAAGTTTATGGGAAGCTACATACTGCTTTTATATATTTTGAGTTTGACCCGATTAGAGGCTATAATCAGGTCAGAAAGTGACCTGATTGATGGGTGTAATCGGGTCGGTGATTTTAGGCCAATAAGCCTTTATTGCTGCCGCCAAACCCAACGCAAAGGAGTTTTTTAGCTATGCCCAAGTACCTCTGGCAACATCCTTCTTGGCCTAATTTTGAGTTGGACCAGGATGCAATTTTTAAAGTATTACTGGAGGCAAAAAAATCACAGGCCTTTATTCTGGCCCAGGCCAATCTACTTGAATTAAACGATCAGATGGAGTTCTTCATCGAAGAGGCCTATACCACCTCGGCGATAGAGGGTGAGATACTTGACCGAGAGACGATTCGATCATCTGTCGCAAAAAGGTTGGGCCTAGAAACGGCGGGAATGCCACAGATAAAAAGAGAGAGCGATGGTTTGGTGGAAGTTCTTATGGATGCGACAACCAATCACCAGCAAGAGCTAACCCATGAACGTCTTTTTTCCTGGCATGCGGCCCTTTTCCCTACTACCTCTTATTCTGGTTATTCTGGGATTAATAAAATCTTAGTGGGGGAGTATCGTCAGGGAGAAGATCCGATGCAGGTTATCTCTGGAAGGATCGGTAAGGAACGAATTCATTATGAGGCCCCTCCCTCCAATCGAGACAGAAAAGAAATGAATCGCTTCTTAAAGTGGTGGAACACCTCCGATAATGAATATGATGGAATTATTAGAGCGGCCATCGCCCATCTCTGGTTTGTCACTATCCATCCCTTTGATGATGGAAACGGCAGAATTGCCCGTGCCATTACTGACATGGCCTTGGCCAAAGAAGAAAAGATATGCAAGCGGTTGTATAGTCTTTCATTTCAAATTTTAAGAGATAAGAAAAATTATTATGAAATTTTGGAAAGAACACAGAAGGGCAATGGAGAAATTACCGATTGGATTCTTTGGTTTATATCAATGTTTATTCAAAGTATCGATAATTCAAAAAAAGTGATCGAAAAGAGTATCTTCATTGCGAGGTTTTATAAAAAATTTGCTGATAAAATTTTTAATGAACGCCAGTGGAAAGTAATAAAAAAATTATTGGAATGTCTGCCAGAGGATTTTACGGGCGGTCTAACTAACAAAAAATATGTAAGCATGACAGGTGTGAGTGCTGAATCGGCAAAAAGGGACCTGCGAGACTTGGTCGCGCAGGGGGTTCTTTTGGTGAACGAAAAGAAAGGTCGCTCAACCAGCTATCGATTGAACAAAAATTTCAGGAATGATGAGTGATAAACGGGTAATAAATGACAAAATAGATGACAAATTCAATTCCCCTCCATAGAAGTGCTTGCCAATCTTTGTAGTTCATCTGAAATTTTATCGAGTGACAGAACAAAATCAACATTGCCTCCGGCCGCTGCATGAAGAGGCATATCTGGCACTTCGGCAGAGATGTCTTGAGCAAAGGTTATTCCTCCCTTGGCCTTTATGTACTTGCATCCCTCAGCACCATCGCCATTATATCCAGAAAGGATAATACCAATCGCATGCCTCCCGAAGGCATTAGCTAAAGATTTCAGAAAAAGATCTATCTGTTGGTTCCTTTTAGTGCGAGGGGAGACAACACTGAAGGTATAGTTCTTAACTAAAAGATCAGCGTTCGGAGGAATCACGTAGACGTGATTGGCCAGAATCGCCATAGACATGGATGCCACCACTACCGACATTTTCGTGTGACGAGAGAGAATTTGAGCTAACTGACTATTGGCCGTTGGAATAATATGAGAAACAATGACAAATGCCATACCAGTATTAGACGGCAGGTGGTCTAATAGTGCTTTATATGCATTGAGAGCTCCAGCAGAACCTCCAATGCCGACAATGAAATTAGGGTGTAACTTTCCCATAACCTTTTTATTATCTCCAAATGTCCATCAGGTATTTTTACAGTTGACGCATTTTTTGTTTCTCTGGAATATTTTTAGAGGCCTTATTTTTCTGATTGGTTCCTGTCGCACTATCCATTGGTCCTATTTCAATTCCATCATCACTCAAAATCAATTTATGGACATCACTAGAGTGGCCCATACCACGAGACTTGACAATGTAAAGTCCACGAATGCGCTTTTTACCCGCGTCTTCTTCTAATTCTCTAACTACGATCCAAGTGTCAATTAAAGACGAGACGCCGACTTCGCCGCTAGTGTAATTTTGTGCGGTGGAAGAAACAAGACTTGTAAAAAAACCAGTCACGCTCTTAGATTTTAAAAGATCAATCATTCGAGTAACCATTGATTGAATTTCACGTTGGCTCCCTTCACTAATCAGACTTGTTAGAGGATCTATAACAACAGACTTTGGTTTGAAATCTTCAATAGTTTTGTATAAATCGAGTAAATGCATCTCTAACCCAAAAAAGGAAGGTCGAGTAGACACAATCTTTAAGAGTCCTTTTTTTATCAATGGTTCAAAATGAAAACCGATGGAACTCATGTTTTGAATAAGTTGCCCTGAAGACTCCTCGTAAGACAAGAAAAGACAGCGTTCTCCACGTCTACAACTTTCTATTGCAAATGCGGCCGCAAGGCTTGTTTTTCCCGTGCCGGCAGTACCTGAAATGAGCACCGTGCTGCCTCTGGTATAACCTGCACCCCTGAACATTTTGTTTAACGATGGAATTCCAGTTGAAACTCTCTTGTTTGTACCCGGTTGATTGAGTCCTGCAGAAGTAATGGGAATCACTGAAAGGCCTTCATTATCAATTATGAAGGGATATTCGTTTGTTCCATGATTTGAACCGCGATATTTAATTATACGAATTCTGCGGACGGAAATTTGTTCACTGACCCTGTTATCCAGGAAAATTATGCAATCAGAAATGTACTCCTCTAGCCCATGACGAGTAAATTGCCCTAGTCCCGGCTCGCCGGTAATGATTACCGTAACTTGTTTATCTTTAAGCCACCTAAAAAGTCTTTTTATCTCTAAGCGAAGAATGCCATTATCTGTGACGCCTGCAAAAAGAGATTCAATAGAATCTAAAACAATGCGTTTGCTACCGATGGTCTCAATGGCATTTTCCAACCGAATGAGTAGTCCTTCAAGATTAAAGTCGCTCTCTTGAATATCTCTACGTTCCAAAAGAACATATTCAAGCAGAATCTTTTTTTTTGAAATAAGTCCTGGTAAATCCACATTAAGAGAGGCCACGTCTTTACAAAGTTCATCTTCTGTCTCTTCAAAGGACATGAAAATACCTGGTTCGTTGTAAACGATCGCACCTTTGACTAGAAAATCAATCCCCAAAAGGGTTTTTCCAGTGCCGGCACCTCCACAAAGTAAAGTGATTCTATCTTTTGGAAGCCCACCTTCCGTGATTTGGTCAAAGCCTTTAATGCCAGTGAGGCACTTTTGTAATCGATTTTGATTATTAATAACCTTAGTTCTTTTGAGATTTCTAGGCATACGATCCTCATGTTTGTGGCCGATAAAAATCGAACAGCGTATTTATTAGTTATTGCCAACTAATAAATCATATATTTGACATTTTTCTTATTTTAACGGAAGTTGTGTCGATTATTCGCCACTACGCTATTTCAAAACGCAGTTGACCATCAAAGTTCTATTTAGCTAATCTTGCTTAGTTTTTTTGAGATATAGACGACCCAAAAAACAAAGACGTAGAAACCAGCATCTTCAGTAAATAAGAAATCATTTTACGTTAACATGTATTCTATGAATAAGTACTAAAGACTAGGTTAAATAGTGTTGGTTTTTAACGACTCGGGTTTTCTAAGAGAGGTGACTAGTGACAAATTCATTGGCCAGATCCATCAAATTATATCTGACATTCCGGCGCTATTTTAAAATTTCAAGACCACTGACATTTTCGCTCTCATTTCTGTTGAATTTTGTATTAATTTTTGCTCTGAAGTCTAGAAAAATTTATTACTGAAAAAATAAAAGACATTATCAAAAACCAACTTATTGTAAATTCCACCCCACCGCCTTCAACATCACAAAAAAACCTAAGAAATAGGCCACAGTTATATACCACCCTTCTTTTAGATAGTTTGGGAGGGATTTAATTTCAGGATATATACTATAGACTTCCACATAATGTTTGAGGGGTAATATCGAAAAAAAGTTTACAAAAAGAATCAAATAGGTTTCCCTACCAATAATATAAACAAAACCATGGAGGGAAACCATGAGCATTCGTTTAAAT
>JADGBS010000247.1:0-3712 GCA_015231325.1 Oligoflexia bacterium
AAGTTTACAAGGAAAGGTACGAATTGCCTACTTCTCTCAAAACGTTGGAGAAATGAGGGGGCGCAGTGCCCTGGAGGAAGTTATTGCTGGTAACCAGCGGGTACAAGAGTTGGCCGACCTGATTACTGAGTGTGAAAGAAAGCTGAGTGCCAGTGCCACCGACCCGGGGCCAGGACCAGTTTTTCCTTGGTTGCAGGAAGGGGAAGAAGATTCACTAGAAAGTGTTTTGGAGAAAATGGGAGATGCCCAGACTGAATTTGAAAAGTTGGGGGGATACGAAATTGCCAGTAATGCGCAGGAGATTCTTACGGGTCTCGGGATTGCACCTTGCGACCACTCTAAGATGGTGGAGGATTTTAGTGGTGGTTGGAAGATGCGAATTGCCCTTGCCAAGGTTTTGATCTGCCTTCCAGATTTGATTTTGATGGATGAGCCTACCAACTATTTGGATATGGAGACGATCATTTGGTTGGAGCAGTGGTTGTGTAATTTCAAAGGCGCCATCTTGATGACTACTCACGATCGTGATTTTATGAATAAGATTGTGAACAAGATTGTGGAGGTGGCCCAAGGGAAAGTTACGACATTTTCTGGTAATTATGATTTTTATCTAAGAGAGAAGGAGATTCGTAAGCAGCAAAACGAGGCAGAGTTCAATCGTCAACGAGGTATGTTGAAGAAGGAGGAGGCATTCATCGCGCGCTTTCAGGCGCGAGCATCGCACGCTGCCCAGGTGCAGTCACGGGTTAAGAAGTTAGAGAAGATTGATAAGGTAGAGTTGTTGGCCGAAGATGAAGAAATGCGCATTTTGCTTCCAGAGATTCCTCGCGGTGGCAACGACGTGGTGGTAATTAAGGACTTGGCAAAGAGTTGGGTAGATTCCACGGGGAAAGAGTTATTGGTATTTCAAGGAATCTCCATGACGATCAGTCGTCAGGAGAAGATTGCGGTAGTTGGGATTAATGGTGCCGGTAAATCCACTTTGCTAAAGATTTTGGCGGGAAAAACTAAACAAAGTTTGGGGCAAGTGAATATCGGTCCAAGTATTAGTGTTGGATATTTTGGGCAACACACTTTAGAGGTTTTGAATCCTGAAAATACCATCTTCGAAGAATTAAAAGAAAAACTTCCGCAGCGTACCGATGCCACTATTCGTAATATTTTGGCAGCATTTTTGTTTCGGGGAGATGAAGTTTTTAAGAAAATCCGTTATCTTTCTGGGGGCGAGAAAGCGCGAGTGGTTTTGGCATCAATTCTTTCTTCTTCGTACAACTTTCTGATTCTTGACGAACCCACTAACCATTTGGATATTAAATCAAGGGAGATCCTTCTCGATACCCTTCAACGTTATCAGGGAACCCTCCTGATCGTTAGTCACGATCGCTTTTTTCTCCACCACCTGGCCACCAAGGTTTTAGAAATTGATCGTGGGCATGCCCATCTGCGAGCTCGCGGAGATCAGGATAGCTTTTAAGTGCGCACCCAGTCAAGGGGGCCGCCTGTCGCTTTATCCTGTACGAAAAGAGTTTTCTCATTAGCGGTACCTGAACAAAAGTGAGGTGATAAATGCGTTTTTCTACATCCATTATTTTTTTATTAGGGTTCGTTTTATGCTTTGGCCGTCCTTCGTTTGCAAAGATCGAAGAGATAAAAAGTATGCGAGATATTGAGTCCGCAATTACTGATGATACCTTGGTCGTCTTGGACATTGATAACACCATCATTCATCCGACCACCTATCTTGGGAGCGATGAGTGGCATTACTACTTATATCGTATATACAAAATAAACGGGGTTGACGAAAAAGAGATTTTGTCCAAGACCACAGATGTGTGGAATAAGACCCAATCGTTGATTGAAATAGAATTGGCCGAGAAAGGAACCCCAGATCTGATTAAGAAGCTACAGGGGCGAGGGATAAAAATTATGTCATTGACTGCCAGAGATGGAGCGATCGCCGATTTAACCATAAAACATCTTAAGTCGCTAGGGGTAGATTTTAGCAAGAGCTCATTACTGGAGGCCGACAAGGAGTTGCCTTGGCCGGAGGGGGGTGTGCTAGTGCGCGGGGGAATCATTTTTGTTGGTGAGAATAATGTTAAGGGAAAAGTTTTGTCACAGTTCTTACAAAAAATTAAGTTTATTCCTAGGAAGGTCGTTTTTGTGGACGATCGCCAAAAACATGTGCGGAGCGTGGATAAAGAGATGGGGGACCTAGGGGTTCCTTGCGTGAGTTTTCGTTATGGTGCGCTCGATGAGAGGGTGAAGAGTTTTGAAGCATTTTTTTCGCTCTTCAGTGAGAGCGGTCCAAAAGATAAGTGGATGGCCGATCTATTTCTTTTGGGGCAAATTAAAAAGTAAGCGTAGCCCCCCCTATAGCGCCCCCCCGTGAACTTTACTCCATAGGCAGTAAACTGTAATCAAGAGCTAGTCGCTGGCGCTTTCGCGCCAGCGACTAGCTAAAACTCTTCTTCATATTTTATATTTTTCCAAAGTTTTCAGGGCCGGACCATGGAGAATATTACCATCGACACCATAACGAGAACCGTGACATGGACAATCCCATGATCTTTCAGCTTCATTATATCTTAAACGACAGCCAAGATGTCGACAAACAGGAGAGAGTGCATAGATTTTATTATCATCATCTCTATAAACTGCCAGATCTTTACCATTGATATGAGCAATGCTACCGCTACCTGCAGCTATTTTATCCAAAGAGTTTACTTTGTTCATAGAGGATAGCCGATCGCCCACATACATTTCTGCTACATGAAGATTTCTACTAAAAAGATCTTTTCCTGTATCTAAGATATTTAACCGTGAGGGATCATAAAAATCTTGATAGTACGAGTAATCATTATTCCCTTCAATAAGATCAGCAATAATCACTCCAGACAATGTACCATAAATCATACCTGATCCATTAAATCCAGTTGCGACATAAAGGTTAGGATTATCTTTTGAAACTTTCCCTATGTAAGGTAACTCATCAAAAGTATAATTATCTTGTGTGGACCAACTATAATCAATCGATTGCACATTAAAATGATTCTCAGCAAATTTTTTGATGCTTTGATAGCACTCTAATGTATTTCTTTCCTCTGCGGTTACATGGTCTTCCCCTCCCACAATCACCAGCTTCCCTTTGGAATCTTGATGAGTCCTAATGTAATAGTATGGGTCTGTGCTGCTATAAAAAAGCTCTTCGGGGAGTTCATCTGCTATCCTTATACCTAAGACATAAGACCTGCATACTTTCATTTTAGCAAAGAATAGACCTTTGTAAGGAAACGGAAAATGAGTAGCGACTATTACTTTTTTGGCCCGAATGACGCCTTTGTCAGTTATTACCTCGTAGTTTTTATCACTATTTCCATTTTTTTTAACTTCTTTTATTTCTAAGGCCACACTATTTTCGTAAATAGCAGACCCATTTGAATCAGGGATAGATTTGGCCAATGTTAAAAGGTATTGCCGAGGGTTAAATTGTCCTTGATTGTTGTAGCATATTGAACCATAGGTTTTAAATGGAAGCGGGGCCGCTTCGATGTAGTTGACATCAATTCCTGCATGTTCACAAGTAATAAACTCTTTTTCCAATCTGACGATGTCTTCTGGTTTTACGGCATAAAAGTAGGCCTTCGATCTTTTTAGCCCACACTCAATATTATATTCTTGTGCTAATTTAAATATTGTATCGATGGCCAAG
>JADGBS010000247.1:3760-5526 GCA_015231325.1 Oligoflexia bacterium
GGTAAGCAAAAAAAAATGATTGAAATAAAGAAATATGAGCAGTAGTTTGGCCCGAAACGCCTTTTGCTATTTTTCCTGCCTCAATCAAGGTAACTTTTATTCCTTTCTTTTTAAGCAAAACACCAGAGGTAATGCCGGCAATTCCTCCTCCTAATATAGCTACATCTGTTTCTATATTATCACTTAGCAAAGGATAGTTTATCTCATCTGTATAATTAACAAGAGGGTCTAATAACCAACATGAATCATCAAGGCCTGGCAAGCGATGTTTGTTTTGTGCTAATGAGCTACCGTTCATAATATCACTCCACCTTAATTGCTAAATAATTTCAGAATTTTTTGTGACAGTTACTAATAACCTAAAAAAAACATCTTCCATTGTAAACAGATGTCTTCTAAGGTTAGTTTTCACCTAATTATCAATTAATAATCTGAAACGCCCTCTTTAAAAATTTTTTGCATTAATGTAAAGATTATATAAAAACACTCGAAATATATTTTACTAGAGGCCGTTATGAAAAGAAAGTATAGTAGGAATTCTCAAAAAGATGTTAGAAGTGCAATGAAGAAATTCAAGGTCGGAAAATTAAAAAGTGGTACTTCTAAAAAGGTAGTGAAAAATCCCAAACAAGCAATAGCAGTCGGACTTTCCGAAGCCAGGGCAAAAGGTAAAAAAGTCCCTTTGCCTAAAAAAAATAAAAACAAAAAAACATCTTCTAGCTCCCGTAAAAAGTAAAACGATACTATATGCAACTCTAAGGTCAGTCCATATCTCCAAAAAAAGTTAACAAGAACAATTCTGCAAAAACTCCATCAATAGACTGCGAAAAATAACACCATACAGCACACCACTCGCTTGTGGCAAAACTTCGCAAACAGCTGTTATTTTACTTTGAAAAACTGCTTCAAATTTAGATATAGTCATACTTAAGGGCAACAATCTTTTACCAATGGATTTTCAATGCAAACATTCATGAGATTTATGCGCATTACTATTCTCTTTTTTTTGACAACAGCAGCACAGATGTCGCTATGCGCTGAACCCAAAGAAGGGAACACCGCGTCGCGAATCAAAAAACTTCTCGAACAGATGACATTGGAGGAGAAGATTGGACAGATGGTCCAGGCCGAAAGAAAAACCACAACCCCAGAGGATGTAAAAAATTATTTTCTGGGATCTCTCTTAAGCGGAGGCGGTTCCTCTCCCGGAAGCAATCAACGGGAGGACTGGTTAGCGATGGTCAACGAGTATCAGCAGGCCGCCCTCTCTACGCGTATGCGCATTCCAATTCTCTACGGAATAGACGCCGTTCATGGGCATAACAACGTCTATGGAGCGGTGATCTTTCCACACAACATCGGACTGGGTGCTGCCAACGATCCAGCACTAATGGAAAGGATCGCAGCTGTCACTGCCGAAGAGGTTTTGGCAACTGGAATAACTTGGATATTTTCCCCGTGCGTGGCCATCGTGAAGGATCCTCGATGGGGACGATACTACGAAAGTTTTGGCGACAACCAATATAATGTCAGTCGCTTAGCGCTTCCACTAGTTCGTACCGTACAAAACCAATACAAAATGATTACCTCGGTAAAACACTTTCTGGCCGACGGTGCTGCTGAATGGGGCACTGGCGATAACGGCTATCCGATAGATCAAGGCAATACCCAAATGAGCGAAGAGGAGATACGACGAGTGCACATGTACCCGTACGTGGAGGCCATAAAGGCCGGGGCCAAAACAGTGATGATCTCCTATGGTAGTT
>JADGBS010000248.1 GCA_015231325.1 Oligoflexia bacterium
ATTTATTTTATTTATAATTTGCGAGACACCTATCCCATAGTAGTCATGAACATCTTCTCTTTGACCAAGTTGAAATCCGTACCGATGAGGGACACCTACAGGAATAATATTGATCTTTCGACTTAAATTGTTTTCATTTACAAAATTATATAGAAGGGCATCTAAACCGCCTCTACCTACAAATCCCTCCTCCATAGTCACAACATGCTGATATTTACACAAAATATGTTTTAACTCTTCGGAATTGAACTTGGTTAAGTTGATAATATCTACTACTCCAATTTTTTTCTTCTTCTCATAAAAGGACTCTGCAATCTTCAACGCCTTATGAGTCATGTATCCTGTAGCAAGCAAACAAATATTTTCCCCTGGTAATATCTCTAAAAATCCATCTATCATTACTTTTGATAACTTTTCTTCTGAATAAATTACTTCCAGATTTTGAGCATCCAAACGCAGATATTTTCCACCACTATTATTCAAACAGTATTCCACCATGTTGGCAGAAACCATGGAATCAGCAGGAGATATTACTTCAATATTAGGCAGAGTTCTCATGATAGAAATATCTTCAAAACATTGATGAGTTGGTCCAGAGACGACGTAACTACAGCCGGCACCCACTCCCACCATGGTTAAATTAACCTTTCTTATTTGGTGGAGAATAGAGATATTAACTCGGATTTGCTCATAACATCTCATTGTAATAAATGGAGCTATTGCGTACATGAAAACACTAAATCCTTCTAGTGCTAACCCAGTTCCAACATTAATCAAATTTTGTTCTGCAATTCCTACATTTATAAAACGGTCAGGGTAATCGGTTCTGATCTTATCAAGAAGGGGAGAGCCAAAATCCGCAGATAAAAAAAAGATATTACGATGTTCTCTCATTTCACAATGCAACCGTGACAGAAAACTATCTCTCATTGGAAGGTTTTTTATTGGGATTGGTCTTGGGATGGAGCTCAAACTATTCATATTTATTCTCTTCAATAATTTTGTTAAAAGTGGACTCGTTGATCGACATTACATGGGATAAAGGATGATTTTCCAGGCCAGGGATCATTCTCCCCTTTATCGTATCAGCAATTATTACCTGAGGTTTTCCACTACCAGAGTTTTTACACCTACTGATGACATCATATATGTTCTCTACATCGTGTCCATCGACTCTATAAACATCCCATCCAAAGGCCTTAAACTTATCAACCCAAGAATCTTCACCAATAATATTTTTGGTGAAATCAAGCATGCTGATTTTATTATTATCAACGATAGCAATAATATTATCTAATTGGTGATGACTGGCAAACATCAGACCTTCCCAAATCGATCCTTCACATAACTCACCATCACCGGTCAATACAAAAACTTTTTGACCTTTACCTTTAGTTTTTAATGCTT
Source organism: Oligoflexia bacterium (assembly GCA_015231325.1). Lineage (GTDB taxonomy): Bacteria > Bdellovibrionota > Bacteriovoracia > Bacteriovoracales > Bacteriovoracaceae > JADGAN01. Next base: position 1,408 of record JADGBS010000248.1, read on the forward strand.
TTGCAATTCCACACGCAACCCCAATACCGTGACCTAAAGAACCATTAACCGTCTCATATCCAGAAATAACCGGATCAGGAATACCTCCAAGAAAACTATCTTTATCTCCAACACGCTCCAATTCATCTTTTGCAAAATAACCTAAATCTGCAAATATTGGATAGAAACAAATAGAACCGTGTCCCTTACTAATAATAAAACGATCTCTATTTTCCCAATACGGTTCAGATGGATTGTGATCTAATAGCTTTCCATAAAAAAGTACACAAAAAATTTCAATTGGTGAAACGCTGGAAGCAACTCTAGTTTCCTTGGCCTTCCAATGAATCTTTACAGTTTCAACAAAAATTTGCTTAACCTTATCTTTAATATGAACAAATTTTTTCATGGTTGCTCTCTCCTCTCCACCTATCTGATTCTTTCATAGAAAATCTGTGTCATATAGGCCAGTCCCCATCGAATTACTTGCAATTTTTTTGTGCCCCCTATACGAACAGGTTCTCGACAATAGATCTCACTGAAATTTAATTTTTCCTTGGCAAAACGAGTAGACAGAATTGGTTCCACTCCGATTTTCGTGAAGTACATTTTTTCAAAAGGTAAATAGGTAGAATCTAGATGCAATCCTAGCTGATAGAAAAGATCTTTTTTGTAAATACGATAGATGGTCATTGGATCGGTATAATTGAATTTAAAGAGACCATTGATAACAGTTCTAAAAAGTCTATTCCCAAAAGCAGTGATTATGGTGTCGTCTTCGCTTTTTATATTGCCATTATAATACCTTGATCCTATCACCATATCATATCCTTTTTTGATCTCATGGACTAACTCGGGGATGTATTCGGACGGAGAATTGCCATCAGGACTGTACGTAATCACATAGTCGCCTTTGATCAAGGGCCACGATTCTTGATAGGCAGCACGAAGCCCAGGCCTCTTTTGGCGATAAACTTCACATCCCATACTGGTAGCATACTCCGCTGACCCATCATCTGAAGAATCAACCAATAAGATTTGATCCACCCACTCTTTCTTTATTTTAGGGAGTTCTACTCGAAGTCCTTCAATTTCATTTTTTGCAAGAATCATCAACGTAACTTTCATACAGCATTAACCTTATCGGATATTATTCAAAAGAGTGCAAAGTTTTACAATTAAATCTTTATCTAATTCTGGGTAGTTTCCAATATAAAAACCAAAAAAATGAACATGCTCTGTGTTTGAAAATAATTTATAATAATCAATTGGAACAATTCCCTGAAGATATGGTTGCCTTAGCTGGTTTCCACCGCCAGAAGTTCCTCTTCTAAATTCTACACCTGCCATCCGTAGTGTTGTCATAATTTTATCGCACAATTCAATATCAGCATTTTTCTGAAGTAGGACTAGTGCATAGTTGCAACTTCCCTCAACATTAAAATTGGTAAAATATTTTGTTGGATCCAAATTGTTCAAAAATAATTTGAAATTTGCCCGTCTTTTTTCATTATTAGCATCTAAACGTTTTATCTGTGTTAATCCAATAACAGCATTGATTTCGGTACTACGAAAATTATTTCCTTGATATGCAAAAATAAAATCTGGAGATAAATCTTTATTTTGGTCATTAATAGTTTTCTTGAAAGACTCATCTGTTGCTTCTCTAACCATGCCATGTGATCTAAAAATTCGTGCCATCTGATAAATTTTTTCATCGTTGGTACAAATCATCCCCCCTTCTATTGTGCTCAAATGGTGAGCATAATAAAAAGAAAAATTAGAAATTAGACCAAAATTTCCCAGTCTAATTCCCTTATAAGTAGCACCATGAGATTCGCATACATCTTCAATCAATGGAATTTTTCGCTCTCGTAACTCCTGCAATAACTCATCTGTCAGACCATTGAAACCCAAAACATGGGTGATAAAAACACCTTTTGTATTTTTATTAATTTTTTTAAGGACCTCTTTTGTGTCCATTGACAAAGTCCTTAAGTCTATATCAACAAATACAGGTTTAAAACCTGCTTTCAATACTGAAACAATATCCGAAACCCAAGTTAATGGAGGAACTATGATTTCACCGGGACCGACAAGTTCTTTTAATAGTGCCATCGTAACAAAATTAGCAGAGGATCCGGAATTTACAAAAACGCTGTATTTAACTCCTAACCATTCAGACCAGCGATATTCAAACTCCTTGACCTTTGCCGCTTGAGTAAGAACTGGGATATCATTCTTTAAAAAATCGATAACAGAGTCAACATCTTCCCTCGTAATATTATTTTCCATCAGGCGAATATTTAATTTCTCCATAATCCTTCTTTCATTTATTTGATCGTTAATCTATACAACGCTGCTAGTACACAAAGAATAGTTTGAACTGGCCGGTTGTCTATAAACATAGGTTCCATGCTCATCATCATATACATATTTTTTGCTGTTATTATCATAGTAAAGAATCTGTGATCCTGTATAATCAAAACTAAAAGGAACGTATAATAAATTTTTCAAACGATTTTTAATAACAATTTGATTTTCTGGTTTGGCCAATAAAAGCAAAAAACCTCCACCTCCGGCCCCTATTATTTTTCCACCAATTGCACCAGCAGCTTTTGCTTCACGATAGATCTCATCTATGCCATTACTAGACATATCATTGGAAAGCATTTTCTTATGCATCCAGTTTTCCTGTAACAGTTCTCCTAAGAGAGTTATACTGCACTTGCTATTTATTACTGAAATGGCTTCATCAACAAAACTTTGTATTTTAGAAAGCTGTTTATAATTATCAGGCATATTTTGTATAATTTTTTTGGCCATGTCTGAAGAAATTCGAGAAAATCCAGTAAAAAATAACATTAGATGATTCTCAAAATCACAAACCCTTTCAGCGGAAATCGTCAAAGGTCTTACAGAAATCTCTCCATTTTTATTGAATACGATATGATTAAATCCACCAAATGCAGTACTGACTTGATCCTGACTACCGACACACTCTCCGATCAATTTTTGTTCTATGTATATGCTATCAGTTGCAAGCTGATGCTTTGATAACATTTTTCCTTGCAATGATGAGATAGCGTTTAATAGGCCTACAGTAAAAGAAGAGCTCGATCCAATTCCACTTCGGGCCGGAATATCTCCATCATGATGAATCTCCAATCCATTAGTGGCATTCAAATATTTCAAAGTTTCTCGGACAGAAGGATGTTTAATTTGATCCAATTTTTCAACCATCTCAATTATTGAATAAACGATCCTATACTTATGTTCGAAAAATGGTGGCAACATTCTGCATGTTATATAACAATATTTATCAATACTGGTAGAGAGGACTGCTCCTCCATAGTTTTTAAACCATTCAGGATAATCTGTACCTCCTCCAAAAAAGGAAATTCGATACGGAGTCCTGCTAATTATCATGATGATTCCTAAATGTTGCTAAATGAGGTATTATGTCTCTTTATAATCTGAAACCCTTTTATTAACTCCTTGATTCCATCTGCAACCGTTCTTTTTGCAAAAAAACCCTTGTTGTTAATCTTCTCATTACTTACAATATAGTTTCTTTGATCTGGATCTTTACCAATTTGTGATTCGAGAAAAACAAAATTTGGAATATACTCTTTAATAAGGGAACAGAGATCATATTTACTGAGGTTTGCTTCATTTAAGCCAACATTGTAACAGTGATCTTTCATCACTTGAAAATTTTCCATACAAAAGATAAATGCTCGAGCAACATCGCTGATATGTAAATAGTTACGCTTAAAGTGAGATTCAAATAAAACTATAGCAGAATCATTTAGGGCACGATGAACAAAATCATTTACCAGGAGATCAAATCTCATTCTCAAACTTAAACCAAATACAGTCGCTAGTCGTAGTGTAATCACCTCACCATCGTCGAGAAGTGCTTGTTCAATATTTGCCTTTAACTTACCATACAAGGAGATTGGATTAAGAGGAGTCATCTCTGTACAAAATATATCCTGTTGACCAATACCATAACCACTATTGGTTGTAGGAAAAATAATTTTTTGATTCTTTGAACGCAAATCCATTAATAATTTTACTGCATCGTAATTTACAGTTTGTGCGTCTAACGGGT
>JADGBS010000249.1:0-1094 GCA_015231325.1 Oligoflexia bacterium
ACATTAATCATACTTACCAGTAGTCAGAGTAATTCCGCTCAACCGCCCTCTTCGCCATTGGCCCCGCTGAGTCTAACTGATGTTTTTAAAATTGCTTTAGCAAAAAATGAAACTATGGCCATACAAGAATCTCGTGGTAAACAATTGCAGGAGCGACTGAAGCAAGCGGAGGGGACCATCTACCCCAAATTAGCACTTCTTGGTACATATGATAAACAAGACAAACCTGAAAATACTACCATCAAATCCGACAAAACGATTTTCAAATTACAGGCCACTGCCCCTATTTACCATGGAGGACGGGAGATATATATGATGAGGGCCGCCAACTTGGATCTACTCTCCCAGGAAGAACAAAAGGAAATCGCTAAAATAAATCTTTATAGTCAGGTAGGGGCACTTTATTATTCATTGCTAATGGTTGATGCCGATGTCCAAAACCTTTTTGAACAATTGGAATTAACTTCATTGCGAATTAAGGAGCTAAAAGAACGAACAACGTTAGGACGATCTCGAAAAAGCGAATTACTCAATGCTGAATCTCAAAAGGCCTTGTTGCTGGCACAAATCGATTCTCAACAAGTAGAAAAATCCAATTACCAAGAAAATTTTACTTTTGTTACAGGAATAGAAACAGAGACTGCCATTATAGATCAAGCATCCGCTCATGAAAATTTATTTCCGCAACTTGCACCAATCACAGTTTATCTCCAACTTCTCGACGATCGCCCAGACCTACATGCACTTAAAGCACAAATTGATTCACAAGAGCAGTCAGTTTCCGCTGCACGTTCAGGACATTTTCCATCACTTGACCTTACTGGTGGTTACTATTTAGAAAACTCTGGCCAACCACGAAAATTAGTTCCTGCCTGGGATGTAAAAATTTCCCTCTCTTTTTCACTTTTTGAAGGAGGCATTATTTCTTCGCAAGTCAATGAATCACTAGAAAAATGGAGAGAAAAGCGACTGACACTAGATCAAGCGCGACGCAATGCCGAGCGCGAGATCCGTTCCGCCTACGTTAAAATTCAAAAAAATCAAACTCAACTTAAATCTTATCGTCAGGCGTTACTTGCGGCCGAACGCGCACA
>JADGBS010000249.1:1127-4976 GCA_015231325.1 Oligoflexia bacterium
CACCGAACTGGCCTTAGTAGTTATCTAGAAGTGTTGCAAGCACAGAACACTTTACTAGACACTAAGCGCAGCTACAATCGCGCTAAATATCATATTTGGCCTGCCTGGGTGGAATTACGAGCGGCCACTGGCGTAATAGGGACAGCAATAGGGAGGAACAGACTATGATTCTCAGTGAAATCTCCATCAACCGGCCAGTATTTGCCTGGATGCTAATGTTTTCTCTCTTGTTTTTTGGGGCCATTGCTTACAATCGCATGGGAGTTAGTCAATTGCCGGATGTAGATTTTCCGGTGGTCACCATTCGGGTAAATCTCAATGGAGCGACACCGACTACAATGGAGCAGGATGTTGTCGATGTGATCGAAAGCGCGGTGATGGGAGTGCAAGGAATCATCAGCGTCACCTCTTCTTCTCGCACTGGTAGCGCCAGCATTACGGTAGAATTTGAAATTAACAAAGATATTGATTTGGCAGTTCAAGAGATTCAAAACATCCTTTCTAAAGAAATAAAACATCTCCCTGTAGATATCGATCCACCATCAGTAAGCAAATCTAATCCTGAGGACCAACCGATAATTTGGCTAACTGTGACTTCCAAAAATCTTACCCGCCCTGAACTTATGGCGCTAGTGCGCGATCGCATCAAGGATCATTTCACAACCATCGATGGTGTAGGCGAAGTAGGACTAGGTGGATATCTTGATCCAAATTTGCGAGTGTGGGTTTCCAGCAAAAAATTAAACCAGCGCTATCTTAGTATTAACGATATTATAAACGCTATAAAAGCGGAACATTCAGAAAAACCTTCCGGACGAGTTGAATCAAGAGATAATGAATACAATATTCGTACGCTTGGGGAAGCTGCCAATAAAGAGGAATTTGCTCAACTTCCGATCAATCACCTTGGCGGTGGGATTAACTATCGACCAATCGCCCTCGGTGAAGTCGCAAAAATAGAATACGGACTAGAAGATGAGCGACAGCTTAGCAGAGTAATGGGCGTACCAGCGGTGGGCCTGGGAATCAAAAAACAACGAGGTTCTAACGCGGTGGGCGTGGCCAAAGCTGTCAAAGAAAGAATGAAGACCGTGCAGGCCAATTTGCCCCCTGGGGTAGAAATCGGTATCCGTTTTGATACAACCACATTTATTGAAGACTCAATTCGTGAGCTTAATTTCACGCTACTCTTTTCCGCACTATTAACTGCACTGGTATGTTGGGGATTTCTCGGATCGTTCTCTGCGACAATAAACGTCATCTTGGCCATCCCCACTTCCATTGTTGGTACCTTTATTGTATTACAAGCGTTGGGTTTCACACTCAACTCTTTTACCTTGCTAGGGCTTTCACTGGCAATCGGGGTGGTCGTCGATGATTCGATTATGGTTCTCGAAAATATTGTTCGCCATCGCGAGGATAAAAAAGGTCGCAAACATGCAGCACTGATCGGATCACGGGAAATCGCCTTAGCAGCAATGGCCACCACAGCAGCGATTATCGCTATTTTTCTACCTATCGCTTATATGCACGGCATCATCGGAAAATTTTTCTTTCAATTTGGAGTTACCATTTCGGTAGCGGTATTACTATCACTGTTAGAGGCACTTACCTTGACCCCAATGCGCTGCTCAGAATTTTTGGATGTCTCTCCACGTACAACAATTATTGGGCGAAGCATTGAATTTAGTTTTGCGGCGGTGGCAAGTGGTTATAAAAAGATTATTCCAACTCTACTAAACTTCCGTTGGACCACCCTATTCATCGCCGCTATCTTGTTTGGACTCTGTCTTTTGTTCGCTCCTAAAATTCCTCGTGAATTTACTCCGGCCCAAGACCAGGGGCGCTTAATGTTGCGATTACAAACACCTATCGGTCAGTCGTTGGGTTGGACGGATAAAAAAATTGCGGAAGTAGAAGCAGCGTTAGCAAAAATGCCCGAGGTCGAACAATATTTTACTTCAATTGGTGGCATGGGAGGTGGAGATGTAAACTCCGGGATGGTATTTATCACGCTCAAACCACTCCACGACCGAGGCATCGATCCAAAATTAAAACGTCCGCCCACTCAACAGGAATTTGCCGTCACCCTACGCGCAAGATTAAAAAAGATCCCTCAGGTCAGAGCGGTGGTGCAAGACCCTTCACTTATGGGTTTTTCTGCTAAGAGGGGATACCCCGTAGAATTCACTGTAAAAGGACCTGAGTGGGAACAGTTAGTGAATTATTCTAAGCAGATAATGGAACGAATGTCTAAAAACCCTCAACTTACTGACGTCGACAGCAATTACCTTAGTGGCATGCCAGAAATTCAAGTCGTACCTATGAGACAACAGGCGATAAAATATGGAGTTAGCGTCACTGATATTACCGATGTTATCAATGCCACCATGGGAGGGGTAATAGCTGGTACATTCACCAAAGATGGGCATCGTAATGACATCCGTGTGCGCCTCGCTGCAGAAGAACGTTCCCGTCCTGAAGATATCAAAAATCTCACAGTGCGTAATAACCGCGGAGAATTAATCCCGCTCTCTAAATTAATCACCCTACAAAAAGGAATTGGACTACAAAGCATTTCCAGAGAAGATCGCGAACGGGCCATCACTGTTTATGCGAATCTGGCGCCGATGGCCTCCCAGGATAAAGTGATCGCCGAAATACAACAGTATGCAAAGGAGATCTTACCAGCAGGTGGTGGCGGTGGATACTATATTGCGGTTAGTGGAAGTTCTAAGACATTCCAAGAATCTTTTCAGGCATTAGTGATGGCCCTTCTCTTTGGAATCGCCATTGCCTACATGGTTCTGGCTTCTCAATTCAATAGTTTTGTTCATCCACTCACTATTCTAGCGGCATTGCCATTTGCTCTTTCGGGTGCGTTTGTGGCTCTCTACTACACGCATCTTTCTATCAATATCTACAGTATGATCGGGGTAATTTTGCTAATGGGATTAGTAAAAAAGAATTCGATAATGTTAGTAGATTTCACCAACCAAATGCGCGCCAAGGGACTCAACACTCGGGATGCACTGATCGCCGCATGTCCTATCCGCATCCGTCCCATTTTGATGACATCAATTGCCACCATTGTTGGTGCACTTCCGCCTGCACTTTCGCTCGGTCCAGGAGCAGAGAGTAGAATCCCCATGGCCGTAGTAATACTCGGAGGAATTGTCTTTTCCACCATGCTCACCCTCTTTGTAGTTCCTTGCCTCTATAGCATCTTCGCGAGCATCACTGACCGACGTGGTTATCATCAACAGCATCAACAACATCAACAGCATCAACAGCATGCAGAAAGCGACGAAATAGTGCTGGAGCCTGGTAAGTAGTCCCTAATATATCCGCATCATTAATCATTGTTGCAAAGCATAACCACATCTGTGCTACAATCCACGGCCAATATGCCCGCCTATGGGAGGGCCACTTTTTGCCATTTTGTGCCACTTTGTGCAATATACAAGGAGATTACTTATGCATTTGATTGTAATTCTCTGTTTCCTATTTCTCTACAATACTGAATATGCCGAATCTACAATGAGCACCAGAAAGATATGTCCTCAATATCTAAGGAAATATTCTACTGAGTGCAAACTTAGTGCCACTTATACCTTTGCCTCTAAAATCCTAAAAAATAAAGGCATCGATATCGAAGAACTTGTCTACTATAAGGCACTGCGACTTATCGACATCAAAGATATGCATTTGGACAAAAAAACCATGGAGTATCAACCAGAAAAAATTTACCAACCTGCTCCAAAAACCTGGGAATTTTGGGAAAGAGGTAATCGCAAACGAAAAGAAATCTCTGCAAGAATGAAACAAAATAGAATTTTTGACCTTTCA
>JADGBS010000249.1:5073-5501 GCA_015231325.1 Oligoflexia bacterium
AACCGGGATTCTTCAGAAGTGGAACGGCACTAACCTCTAGTTTTAATCCCAACGACTACAATGCCTCTGCCGAAGAGTTGGAATACTTGCAAAAATACGACATTTTAGGAATAAATGGCGAACCCATGGTTAGATTTCGCTCTCTCATTGGTCGAGCAGAGTACGTTAAATCAAGCGAAGTAGAGGTAGAGATAGATGCGCTACTTAAAGAAATAAATCCATTAATCAATGCAATAAAAAGAAATCGGCCACTGCCTCCTCCATACAACAACTGGTCTCCATTGGATTTAATCGCATACATCCAAAAAAAATTTGTGTCTATCCATCCATTTCATGAGGGAATAGGACGTACCGGGCGTCTGATTCAAGATTTGATATGCCAGTATCTGGAATTGCCACTAATTCCTGGAGGCCTTTTACAAAACGAC
>JADGBS010000024.1:0-1528 GCA_015231325.1 Oligoflexia bacterium
GTGCGGTTTTATTTGTGAGAGCGATAGGTGTGAGCTTTGCCCCTCAGATGATCGGGCCATTAGTGGTGTGGTTTGTGTAGTGGAGACGGTTGCCGATTGCTTGGCGGTGGAGAAAAGTGGTGAGTATAGGGGACTCTACCATATTTTAGGAGGAGTCTTAAATCCATTACAGCAAATTGGGCCAAATCAATTGACGATAGATAAATTATTATTGAGAATAAAGGAGAGAGAGGTAAAAACTGTTTTACTTGCATTAAATCCTTCAGTTGAAGGTGATGTTACGTGTTCGTATATACGCGAAATTATTCCACAGGGAGTTATTGTTGAACGAATTGGTCTTGGTGTTCCCATAGGGGGAAGTTTGGAATATATGGATGTTTTAACAATCCATAAAGCGTTAGAGAATAGAAAATTACTGTAGTTGGTTTTTAAGAAAAACCGCATAGGGATGCTGCTTTTCAGACGCATAACCCACTTAAAAGAGGATTGAAAAATGTCCTTCGTAAACTATCACTCAAAAGAAATCAACTGCAAGATCGTCTATTTTGGTCCTGGATTGGGAGGCAAGACCTCAAATATTCAGCATGTCTATAAAAAAACCAGTGGTGATCTTAGAAGCAAACTAATCACGCTAAATACCAAAAACGAAAGAACTTTATTTTTTGATTTTTTACCGCTAGACTTGGGAGAAATACGGGGATTTAAAACTAGGTTTCATTTATATACTGTGCCGGGGCAGGCCTTTTATGAGGCAAGTAGAAGATTGATTTTAAGAGGAGTCGATGGACTGATATTCGTCGCTGATTCGCAGCTAGAGAGGATGGAGGCCAATATAGAAAGTATTCAATGTTTAGAACGCTATATGGAAGAGCAAGGAATGGATTTTGGACGTTTACCTCATGTAGTGCAATGGAATAAACGTGATCTCCCTAATATTTCTTCTATCGAAGACTTACGCAAAAAATTAAATCCAAAAAATGTACCTGAATTCGAAGCGGTTGCTACCAATGGTGCTGGTGTCTTCGAGACATTGAAAATGGTAAGTAAAATGATTTTACTAAATTTAAAAGGGGGGTTGCAGTAATCCGTGATTAGGGTTTGCCACTGATATTTTTTGATTTTTTTTATTGACCAATTAATTCTGGGGGGGAGTATGGTCGAGCAAGAAATTTTCGAAGGTGTTTTGAGCTGTGGTCTTACGTCTAAACAACTGGATATTCTTAAAGATTTGCTTTTGCAAAAAAAAAATGAGTTATTGTTTAAGAGTAAATCGCTTGAAGAGTTCAGTTTGTTGTCGGAGGACCGTAGCGACGAAATTGATTGGGCTAATGCGGATGCGGTAAATTCTCAACAGTTGCGATTTAGAAATAGAGATAATTTTTACGAAAAAAAAATTGATGAAGCGCTAGAACGGATTGAGCACAATGAATACGGTTTATGTGAGGAGTGCAATAGTCCGATCGGTTTTCTGCGCTTGTATGCTCGACCTACTGCCAATTTGTGTATTTTTTGTAAAGAAGAGGCGGAA
>JADGBS010000024.1:1559-28368 GCA_015231325.1 Oligoflexia bacterium
TAATTACTTTGGACGCCAATCAAAGTCTCGGGGAAAAACCTTTGGTTGTATGGCCAATCCCAATGACCATGTTTGATTGTGTCATATCTATGATTGCACCTATTTAATCGACAGAAAAATGTTTCCGTTGTATAAAAATAATTAACATGAACATTGAAGGTAAATCTTTTAGAAAAATTGCTTTTATTTCTGACTTGCATGTAAAAAACAGCAAAGATATAGGTTATAGCATTTTGCTGGATTTTTTATCGCATCCGCTTGTTAATGAGTGTACCGACATCTATCTTTTGGGCGATATTTTTAACCTTATGATTGGTAATCACCGTGATTACTTTGTTAGATATCGTGAATATTTTAATTTGTTGAAGCATTTATTAAATTCTCAGATATGTGTGAATATATTTGAGGGCAATCACGACTTTCATTTATCTGACCTCTATAAAATATTTGTAGCAAATGAAAAATTAGAAAGAGTAAAATTACGCGTTCACAAATCTAGCTTTCAAGAAATGATATATGGTCGGTCTTTTTATTTTTCACACGGAGATGAATTATTTGCACGGTTTGCACCATTAGATAATGGAATGTATTTTTTATATCGGGCCTTTATTAGATCATTAGTTGCTAATTTTATTATTGGACGTGCGCCTCTTGCTGCGGTTGATTTTATCGGTGAACGGGCCGCTAGGTTTTCATCTGGTCGTAGATGTAAAAATTGCCTTGATTTTTCAGCTATTAGAAAAAAATTCCGAGGAAAAATTATGGATTTGGCAATTGAAAATGATCATGACTTTTTGATCTGTGGACATGTCCATATTCAAGACGACTTTATTTTTACAGATGATACTGGTAAGTCTCGCCATTATATCAATAATGGATATCCATTAGAAAATCGAACTTTCGGTTACATTGATAGTGATAGTGATTATGGTAGCGATGGTGGCAGCGATGATGGTAAACTAGTGAAGTTTATTTTGTTTTAACCGTCAGAAAATCTAACATGAATTGAAAATTTAAATGGTGTAAGCAGATGCTCATAGATGATTTAGCATATAGTAATAAATTACGAGGGATACATCCTGCGGAAAAGGCATCATTTGCTTTATTGTCGATGTTTGCTTCGATGCTGGCAAAAAATTATTTTTTGCCGCTAGTTATAGTTGTACTTAATACAATATTAGTTACGCGATTTGCTGGAATTAAATTTAAAATTTTATTGAAAATATGGATGACCCCTTTGATTTTTGGGGCGGTAGGGTTTTTTGCAATCATTTTTACTTGCTGCAATCCGGACGGGATGGGCCTGTTGGGCGCGGGTGTGGCAGGGGGTGAGGGAGGGAGAGGGATTGTCGCAATTTCATTGGAAAGGGAAAATCTCACATTTGTCATTCAGCGGATGTTAAATTTTCTGGGGTGTGTCTCTTCGCTTTTTTTTTTGATATTAACTACACCTTTCGGTAACATCATTCATCTTTTAAGATGTTTAAGGGTGCCATCTATTTTTTTAGAGTTGGTAACGATTTCTCACCGGTCAATTTTTATTTTAATGGACACAGTCAAATTAATGCGTAGCGCACAAATTTCTCGTTTGGGATATAGTAATTTCCATACATCTTTTCGTTCATTTGGTTTGCTTGTTAGTACACTTTTAGTTCATTCTTTGCTACGTACCCGTCGCTCATGGGCAGCGCTGCTTGCGCGTGGTTATCAACAGGAAATATGGTTGCTCTCGCCAGCAAATTGTTTTCATTTTTCATGCAGAAGACTGGCCTTCGGCCTGTTTATTGGTATATTGTTGATTTTTGTTGCTTTGAATTTTTAGTATACGATTAGGGTCTGGGCGATGAATTACTTTCTTTTTTTGTTAGTTATTTCCTCCTATTTTTTTAATGCATTGATTTTGAAAAGATTAAAAAAGGTAGGCACCATCAATGCATTCATATGGAGCGCTGGAATTTTGGGTTTTTATTTATGGTTTTTGTTTGAGTTACTTTCTTTTTTTTCGGTATTAAATATTTTTTATGTTTCGTGGGGATTTTTTGCTTATCTTGTTGTCCAGTTGATAGGTGTTTTTCTTACCACAAAACATGGACCATTGGTGCCTTTGCATTTAGAGATACACTCATTGGTACCACCATTTTTTAGGTCTAACCGTTTTTTCTCTTTTAGCAATTTTTTGTTCAGCTCTATTCTTTTTATCCTCTTTTTCACGCTTATTATTGCTCTGATTGCCCCTCCAAATAATTGGGATTCGATGACTTACCATATGAGCAGAGTAGTCCATTGGCAACAAAATCAATCTCTGGATTTTTATCCTACCAATATTTATCGGCAGCTTGCTTCGTTCCCTTTTGCAGAAATGCTAATTTTGCTGTCGGTGATGATAGGCGATGGAGATGTTTTCGCCAATTTGGTTCAGTGGAGTGCTCTGTTTCTCTTGGTTCTAATGGGAATTGCGACTGCCCGCTTGTTAAAACTGCCGAAAAACCTTTTATTACTCCCTTCCTTCTTCGTCGTAACTATTCCAATGGTGATTTTACAATCAACAACTACTCAAAACGATCTGCTAGCGAGTTGTTGGCTAATGGGTTTTGTTCTTTGTTGTCTACAAGAACACTTTAATAACCATCTTAATGATCGCTATGATCACTATAATCACTCCGGTTGCGCTAATAATTCATACGTTGAAAAAAATAATTGGGTATGGCAAAGAACTGCTATGGCAGGAATATTTTTAGGATTGGCAATATTGAGCAAGGCAACTATCTATACTTGCGCACTACCATTTGTATTCTACTATGTACTGCTTTTTTTTAGGCCACCTTTTTCCTTCAATTATTTTATTAAGCATATTTGCACGAGGATGTTTTTGTTTAGTCTTATTGTTTTAGTAATAAATCTTCCTCATGGAATAAGGAACTATTACGCTTTCTCTAATTTTTTGGGATCGTCTAAAATAGTTAATGAACATCGAGTGGTTGCACCCTCGATGAATAAAACTGTATCTAATGGTGTAAAGCAGTTAGGGATGCATCTGATTACTCCTTGGGAAAAAGTTAATTCGGTAATTACCAAGGCGGTGATTTCGTTTCACGATAATGTTTTGAAAATCGATGTGAATTCTGCTGATATAACTTTTAATGATACAAAATTCTCTCTTCATCGATTAATCGCGCATGAAGACCTTATAGGAAATTTCTGGCATACTTTGCTAGTTTTTATTCTTTTAATTACGACGATTTTTGAAATTTTATTGATTTTAACTAAGCGTAAAGCTATAGATAGAAATTATTATATTCATGTTTTGCTGGTGACTTTGGTTACATTGTCTGGAATTTTATTTATTACGTTGATAAAATGGCAGCCATGGATTTCACGTTTGCACGTGCCCATTTTTGTTTTAGCGTCAATTCCGTTGAGTATTTTTTTTGCTAAGGTTTCTCCTCGTTTATTGAAAGTAACTGTAGTCATATTGTTTGTTTCAACGCTTCCGTGGATTTTTGGTCAAAAAGGGCGGCCAATACTAAAAATGAAAAATATTTTTAATACTCCTCGGCAAGAACTTTATTTTGCTAATCGTACTGAACTTTATAAACCTTACTTGGATGCCATCAATATAATAAAAGATAAAAACTGCCATTCTGTAGCATTGGCCATTCAGGAGGACGACTATGAGTATCCTCTTTGGGCACTTTTGAAAAACCAAAAATTTTTGGCCACATTCCATCACTTTGGTATAAGTAACGATACGAAATTTATTCCAGAAATTGTTTCTGATTCAACTTGTCTTTCTTTGCTGATCGATAAACCTGGATTTGGGCATTATTCTCATTATTCTAATGATAACGATAAAGATATTGATTTGTTGCGAATATCGATTTCATCGGAAAAATTTTTGGTTTTGAGGAATACAGAAAATGTTTTGTTGGGGACCACTAAGTAAATGATATGTAAATTTTGTAAATATTATTTTATAAATCTTTTTAATCGCGGGGAGGTGTTTCTGTGAAAGTAAGCGTGCTTGTACCTCTATACAATGAGGAAAAAACTATTGGTATTATTTTAGAGAAATTACTAAATCTTCCTTTCGTGAGTGAGATTGTCATTGTCGATGATGCTTCGACTGATGGGAGCGCAGATGTTGTTAAAAGTTTTACAGACACAAAAATATGTTATCACCGTCTATCAAGTAATTCAGGAAAAACTGCCGCAATAAACACTGCTTTGAAAATGGGAACTGGAGATATTTTTATTATCCAAGACGCGGATTTAGAATATGACCCGAAAGATATTGGCGATGTGTTGGCGCCAATATTAGAGAATAAAGCGGATGTAGTTTATGGCAGTCGCTTTTTAGTAAAGAAGGCATCGCGTGTGCTATACTTTTACCATTACTTGGCCAATAAATCGTTAACCTTCTTATCTAATTTATTTACTAACCTTAACATGACAGATATTGAAACCTGCTACAAGGCGTTTCGTTCTGATATTTTGCGGGAGATTGATTTAGTAAGTGAAGGATTTGGAATGGAAGTTGAGTTGACTGCTATTTTTGCAAAAATGAAGTTAAGAATTTATGAGGTCCCAATTTCTTATTATGGTCGAACATATGAAGAAGGGAAGAAGATCGCCCTTAAAGATGGATTTATGGCGCTATATTATATTTTTTATTTTAATCTCATTTACACTAGAATGCGTAGAGTTAAAAAGCATTTTGTAAAATTAACATCTTCTTAATTTTAATGTTGGTAGGTACATATTAATAATGGTCGCAGAAGTTGAAAAAGTTGAAAAAGTAGAAGAAGTAGAAGCAATAGGCAAGGATACCTTTGAATTACGCAAAGTTTCATATGCTTATCCGGATGGCGCGTTGGCCTTGGATGGGATAGATATAAAGGTTGTTCGCGCCAAGCGCACAGTCCTTCTTGGGAGCAATGGTGCAGGCAAATCTACTCTTTTCATGCTACTGAATGGATTATATCGACCTTCGTCTGGAAAATTATTGTTTAATGGGCAAGCACTTGAATATAGTGTTTCTGTATTGCGACGATTGAGACATAAAGTTGGTGTCTTATTTCAAGATCCGGATGCGCAGCTAATCGCCGCGTCTTTATATGAAGATGTCTCATTTGGGCCGATGAACATGGGACTAAAGAAAAATGAAGTGAGAGAGCGAGTGATGGCGGCATTGAAGATAACTGGTTTGGAGCGCGAGTCCAATCGACCTGTGCATACATTGAGCTATGGGCAAAAGAAGCGTGCAGGGATTGCTGGGATTTTAGCGATGAGGCCAGAGGTTTTGGTTTTGGATGAACCAACGACTGGGATGGATAAAAAATCACAAAACGATTTTTTTGAATTATTAGATAGATTGAACGTTGAGGGAACTAACGAGCGTATAACTATAATTTTATCAACTCATGATATTGATTTCGCATACGGTTGGGCAGATATGGTATATGTCTTGCGTGGTGGCAGAATCGTTGCCAATGCCAATTATGAACAAGAAGATTTTGCAGAAAAATTTATGAATTTGCACGAATATGACCTTCCTGCACCGAGACTGCTTGAGATCTATTATTCTTTGAGAGAAAGAGGAATGATTGCTGATGATACCTTGTCTAATGTGCTGCCGCGCGATCACGACGATTTATTAAATCTAATTAAAGCACGGGGAGTGCAGGGAGTGCGCAAAGTGCAAGGTTCTTCCCCCAGTTATAGGTAATTTGATTTATATTGTTGCACTTGAAGAGCGAAAATCGAGGTCTGAATGTATTTTTGGTTATGTTACTAGTTATATTACCGAAGACATTGAGGCCATGCAGCGCGTTAGCTTTCGCGTTTGTGGGGCCACCCGGATTTTTAGTAACCTCTTCCCCGATTAGCAGTGCTCCTTGGTCATAAAGTCCCAAGGCGTGAGCGGCATTTAAGGTGATTGCTGCCCATAATTCGCCTAAATTCATGTGGTATGTGGGTGCAGCGATGGATGCCAAAAGTAAAAGATTATCACAATGACAGGAGCCAGGATTGTAGTCCGAGGCGATGGCCACTCTAACCCCAGCATCTAAGAATTTTCTAGCAAGTGCCATGTTTTTACCAAGAAACAGTCCTGTACCCGGAAGTAAAGTGGCCACGGTATTTGATTTGCTTAAGGCCATGATCCCTTCGTCGTCAGTTTGTAATAAATGATCGACACTTATCGCTCCTTGTTCAACTGCTAATTTGGCCCCATGATTGTTGTTAAACTCGTCAGCATGGGATTTGCAGGGAATATCCAATTCACGCGCAAGCGCAAAAATTTTGCGTAAATCCTCATCACTAAAATAATTTTGTTCATGAAAAATATCTACTAAATCGATTGAATTTTTACCCAACTCACGCAGCAAGGGTGCCACTACTTCATCAATGTACTGCGTTGAGTTGGAGAATTCAGGAGGAACAGCATGCGCGGCCATAAAAGTGTTGATGATTTGAACTTGTGGGGCGAAAAATTTTTTCAAATCAAATATTACTTCGCTAATTTCTCGTTCTTTGATGTAATTCAGTCCATAGCCGCTCTTAATTTCAATGGTCCCTATCCCATAAGTGGCCATAGTTTCTATTCGCTGTTTGGCCAGGGCAAAGAGTTCGGCCGCGCTTAAACGGTTGGTCTCTTTCATAGAATAAAGAATTCCGCCACCAGCATCAGCGATTTCTTGATAATTTGCCCCATTCAAACGCAGAGCATATTCATTGGAACGATCACCACCGAAAACGAGATGGGTATGTGAGTCAACCAGCTCAGGAGTCAATACATGACCTCGGTAGTAATGGGATTCAATGCTTAGTGAATTGCTTGCGCTCATCGCGGTTAACTCAAATTCTAACGGAAATTCCTTCTCCGGCCCGATCCATATGATTTTTTCTTGATCAAATACTACACTCGCATTTTCAATAATCGATAGATCTTGCGGTAAAAGGTTACGACCGTTTTTTTTATAGGCACCGGCCATAGTTACAATTTGGGACAGATCGCGATAAGCAATAATTTTGTTTTTTGTGGGCATGGTATTCGACATAATAGTTTCTTACTTTGTTAGAGTGTCACCATAACGAGGGAAATTGGATGTTACTTCTAGATCCTGCCGCTTGGGCCTCCTTATAACCAGCATCAGCGTGACGGACGATGCCCATACCTGGATCAGAGTTAAGTACTCGCTTTAACCGGGCATCCATCTCTTTGCTTCCATCGGCAACAATTACCATTCCGGCATGCTGTGAGTATCCCATACCCACTCCACCACCGTGATGAAAACTAACCCAGGAAGCACCGTTCATAGTATTGAGTAAGGCATTCAGTATCGGCCAGTCACTAATAGCGTCGGAACCATCGAGCATCCCCTCAGTTTCACGATTGGGAGATGCTACTGATCCGGAATCAAGATGATCTCGACCAATGACGATTGGTGCTTTTACACGACCGCTCGCAACCAAGTTATTAAAAAGCAGACCGGCCTTTTCTCTTTCGCCGTACTTCAACCAACAAATCCTTGCAGGCAGTCCCTGAAATGAGACCATTTCTTTCGCTTTATCCAGCCAGGTGATCATTTTTTTATTATCAGGAAAAAGTTCTTTTAATGCATATTCAGTCGTATAGATATCCTCGGGATCTCCAGAGAGCGCAACCCAGCGAAAAGGGCCAGAGCCTTCACAAAATAGTGGACGAATATATGCAGGTGTAAAGCCAGGAAAATCAAAGGCATTTACTAGACCTCCCTTCTCCGCTCCGGCCCTAATATTATTGCCATAGTCGAAGACGTGGGCACCACGTCTCTTGAATTCCAGCATGGCATTGACATGATCGCGCATGGTAGCATAACTTTTCTCCACGTATTCTCGAGGATTATCCTTACGTAAGATCGATGCTTCTTCTAAAGATAAATTTCTAGGTACGTATCCATTCAGTGGATCATGCGCGGAGGTCTGATCAGTAACTAGGTCGGGGATGACCTTTGAGGATAAAATATATTCAAAAAAATCAGCGGCATTTCCTACTACTCCGATAGAATATGCCTTTTTTTCATTTTTACACTTTAGTGCCAGATCCAGGGCATCAGCAAAAGAGGAGGCCAAGGTGTCCAGGTAACGGGTTTTTAATCGTTTTTCAATTCGCTCTTTAGATACATCAGCACCAACAAATACTCCCTCTGCCATTTTAACCGCTAATGGTTGCGCACCACCCATTCCTCCAAGTCCCGCAGATAGTACTAACTTTCCTCGGAGAGAGTGTCCGTGACCATAATGTTTCTCTGCAGCAGCATTGAAAGTTTCGTATGTTCCTTGAAGAATTCCCTGGGTACCAATATAGATCCAAGAGCCAGCGGTCATTTGTCCATACATGGTTAAGCCGCGTTTTTGTAACTGATTAAAGCAATCCCAATTGGCCCAATGTGGAACGATATTGGAATTCGCCAACAACACCCGTGGGCCGTGTGTATGTGTTGGAAATACGGCCACTGGCTTTCCTGATTGCACTAAAAGCGTTTGATCATTTTCCAACGAGCGCAATGTTCTAATAATATTTAAAAGTGCCTGGTGGTTACGCGCCGCTTGACCGTTTCCACCGTATACGATCAGATTTTTACGATCTTCTGCTACTTCTGGGTGCAAATTATTCAAGAGACAACGCAATGCCGCCTCTTGGTGCCACCCCTTGCAAGTTAAATTTGGTCCTAACGGAGGAAGTGGAATATTAGGGTCAATATTAGGCCCAGCTTCTTTTGTATTGTTTATTTTGTTTTGCAACACTTTTCATACTCCCTTCGTTCTTTTGACTATCTTCCGACCATTAACGGTTAACTGTTAGGTCTTAGTAATGAGATTCTGGCATCATATGGTGGCGAACTAAAAATATAAGTACCAGCTACGAGATTGTCTGCGCCTCTCTGAATTAAATCTGCCGCCTGTGATTCTTCGATTCCCCCATCTACTTGAATTTGAAATTTTGCATTCAGCTGCTCGCGACGCAGATTTAGTTTTTCAACTTTGGAGTAAATGTACGGTATAAATTTTTGTCCACCAAATCCTGGATTTACAGACATTAACAAGACTACGTCAACCATTGTTAGCAGATAATCAGGAAGAACATCTACTGAGGTACATGGGTTAAGAGAAATACCAACGCTGGGGTAGTTATTTTTGATATTATGGATCAGCGAGTCGTGATGCACAGTACTTTCAAAATGAAATGTAAGGTTGTGAATATTATAACCAACAAAAGTGTTTATATAAAAAGTCGGGTTATCTACCATCAGATGCGCATCCAGTGGGTGCCGAGCGCATTTACCCAATTGATAAACGATTGGATGCCCAAACGTCAAATTGGGTACGAAGTGTGCATCCATGATATCAAGATGAAACCACATATTCTCGATCTTATTGAAAGCGTTCAATTCGCTTTCTAATTTCAAAAAATTTGCGGCAAGGATACTAGGGGCGATAATGATTTTTCTCATCATATTAATGTGGAAAGCTACAGTGATTGTTAATGGTCGTTAATGGAATAACAACAAAAAAATACAAAAATACGCGAAAGTAAGATGATACAACAAAATTTAACCTTCAGCAAATTGTTTATGCAAAATTTTTGTTTTATAAAGTTTGTTTGTCGCCCAATATCAACTCATCTTCTCGGATTCCATTTATAAACTCTTGATCGCTACAAACCTTTTTTCCCTCTTGTTGGACTTTGGTTATATGCAGTGCGGCGTCTGCGCATCCGAATAGTAGCCATCTATTTTTTGTAATTTTTCCTGGAGCGGGCAGTAAATTCTTGGGTATCAGTGAATAATCAGGAATACTTGATTCGATAATTTTTATTCGTTTACCGTTGATAATGCAAAACGTTCCTGGCCAGGGAGCGAAAGCGCGGATTCTATTTTGAATTGCGCGTGCAGATTGGGTAGTAAGGCGAGAAACATTTATTTCGCCGTCTTCTCTTTTCAGGCATGGTGCATAACTGACCAATTTTTCATCTTGAGGTGTGGTTAATAAAGTTGCACCGTTATATTTAACGTCGAACATCTTATTGATAAAAGCATCAGCGACAGTTGCTGATAGATTTTTTAAACGATCAGTCAATTCGCCACCGATTTCATTTTCGTAAATAGAAATTTCTTCTCCCAAAACGATATCTCCAGCATCCATTTGGGATACCATTTTTTGGATAGTGATCCCAGTTATTTTTTCATCATTTAAAATTGCATGCTGGATTGGGGATGCCCCGCGATACTTAGGTAGCAGTGATGCGTGAATATTGAAACAACCGAAGCGAGGTAATTGTAGTATTTTGCTATTCAGAAATTGGCAGAATGCCAAAACCAAAATTATATCCAATTCATTTTTATTCTCATTCTCATTCTCATTTTCATTTTCATTTCTATTTTCGCATATTGCGGCAACTTCTTTATTGATACTCTCCGTTTGCAATAATTTTATTTGATTATTAACCGCATATTCAGCGACAGCAGGATTGCACAACTTATAACCACGACCAGCAGGTTTTGCTAGAGGAGTTATGATTTTTAAAAGATTAACTAGAGGATGTGTTTTCAGCAGGTTGATGGTGGGAACCGCAAAATCAGGGGTCCCACAGAATATTAGATTAATCTTTTTGATCTCTTTTTCAGGCATTTTTTTGGGTTCCGATTGTTTTTTTTTATTTTTGTTTTTGTTTCTTCAATTTTTTTAATCTTTTTTGATGGAGGCCCTTCTTTAAGAAGCTTAAGCGTTCAATTAAAACGATTCCATTTAAATGGTCAAGCTCATGTTGAATACAGACCGCTTGTAAACCTTCAGCCGCCAAAACCTTTTTCTTGCTATTGAGATCTAGATATTCCACAACAACTTTTTGGGAACGTTCAACCTCTTCATAAACCCCAGGCAAAGAAAGGCATCCCTCTTTGTATTTAATTTGTCCCTCATTTGCAACGATTGCGGGATTTATTAAAACGGTGGGTGCAAAATCACTGTATATATAATGGTCGATAAGATCGTAATCTTTATCTTTATTTTTTGCTTCTGCTAAGAATGCGCTAAATTTTGTACAGATTTGATCAGATGATAGAGGGGATGTGGGTGTGGAGTTGGCAGCTGTTTCAATTGCCTCAGTGTTGTTATTATAATTGTCGTCATTTTCAGTATCTTCGGTATTTTCGATATCGGGGGCACTTAGATCAATACGGTTAAAATCAACATCCATTACAAACATCTGAATACTTTTTCCTACCTGGGGCGCGGCAAGCCCTACGCCTGGAGAAAGATACATGGTATAAAGCATGTCTTTTGCTAACTCGAAAAGATCGTTGTTAAAATCTTTTTCTGTGATTGGAATAGATTTCTTGCTGAGGATTGTGTGCGGATAAGTCAATACCTCTAACATGGAACCTGGAAATCTGGATAATTTATATTGAGCGAGATCTAATTCGTACATGTTGCCTACTTCACTTATTTTATTATAGTCTTCCACATAATGATTACGGGTTCGTCAGACTTCGGACTCATCGACTGCGACGTACTAACAGTACGCCTCGGCGACTCGCCTCGTCTTCCTGCCCGTAATCATTATGTGGAAGACTATAGTTTTGTTATTTATGAACTATTGTACTACCGATATTACTCGGCAGTATCATGGATAGTATCAGGCCAAATTATTTTTTAGAAAACTCATTATAATAGTAGAATATCTTCGCTATCATGTAAAGGATGGGGCGTGCAAAAAAGTGACTAAATATTTTGCCAAAAAGTGGAAAACGGGTGAAGTATTTTATTAAGTGCGGTGATATCTGGTAATAGCTGCGAATTGCAATTTCACCTGATGGCACTTTTAAAATTGATAATTTCAATGCCCTTAAGATTTCAGTTATGGGGTGCTCCTCGCCGAAGCAATATGTGGCGATGTAGCATTTTTTTGATTCAACGTAAATTCTGGCATATGCTGATTTGAACTCTTCTTTGTGTACGTGTCGTCCTTTGCGGATGAATTTTCGTAACATCTCAGCGTTTACTACTTGGTAATCCAATCCAACCGTAAATTCAAGAAATTTAGACAAAGACTTTTTAAACTCCTTTTCTAAATTTGGAGAGCGGTCAAGGATTTTTGATTGTTCCCAATAGACGTGACTGATGAGCATCATTTCTGCTAAATCTTTTTTTAGATCAAAATGTCGTGGAGAAATTTCATCAACCTCTATATCTTTTACTTCCGCAAGCAGGGCAATATAGGAATTATAATACTTAATCGCCTTGATAAAATCGTTTTTATATTTTGCTTCATGTCCTTGCTTAACAAGGGACATGCGTTTAATATAACGCTCGTTTAGCTGTCGCAAATTTTTAGTTTTCTTTGAAGACTTTGAATCTTCTTTTATATAATCATCCATGCTCCCCTTCTCGGCACGGATCAAAAATTACTTAAACCTAAATTAAAACGCTGACAGGTCCTAATAGAAAATTGGTCTAAAAGCGTAGTGACAATGAAAATGAAAGATCCTTCATGTCTTTAGGGTAGTAACGACCAGCTGATCGTTCTGCATTAAGTGAATACATAAATTCTGTTGATTTTATAGCAACTTCTAGCATAAGGCGTGGTGAAATCCATCCCAGCCCAATGCCAGTACCTTTTTCCTTGAGACAACGATCACGAAATAGACCGGTGCGTAGATAGAAATCACTAAACAAGTTTATTTGGATTGCTCCTCGATACAAAACGTTGTCTGAGAGATCTTCACGATAATCGCTCCCAATATCTGCCATTATCGTTAAGATATTTGATATAGTGTATTGGGTTCCAATAATTATTTTTCGATCCTCTACCTTTTTTTCAAGGGGGTCCACAGCAACAATACCAAAGGTCAAACCATTTTCAAGAGCATGCGTAGCACCAAAAATCAGTTGGGTATATTTTTTTTCTATGGAAGTCTCTCCATTTTCACTAAAATAATCTTTTGAATAGCGGAGAATGACACCCAATGAAGATAATTTTCCCATTGGAGAGGCCAAAGAAAAGCTATAGCGCTTGCGCTCATTATGCCATTCACGTTGTTTCTGATAACTAATTGATCCTTTCATAAACTCTTTTGCGTCGGAAAGAATAACCGAATAGGTATTCGATTTATCTATGGGGCGATTGATCTCATCATGTGAGAAACGATTGTCGTCTACAAATTCAGCACTGTTTTTTTGAAGATAGATTGCAGAGATATTAAAAAAAGAAATACTGGCAGGATTTAAAACTGATGCCTCATCCATTAAGATAGATGCCACGCCAGTGCCTCCAGTGGATTTAAGACGAGTAGTCTCGTAATCGTGAATTCTTTTTGTTGGTCCAAGTTCTACTTTGTTGGTGCTGCTAGATTTAGTCGTGATCGCACAGCAGATGTTTGGCGACGATAATGAAGTAAAAGAAAGTACAAAAACGGCAAATAAATTTTGAAAAAATTTTTTCATAATTCATACATCCCCTATAAATCTATCCCTTATAAATAAATTGGTTATCAACAAAAATCGAAGGGGTCAACATCAATCTTAACCGAGACTCCAGTTGTTCCTCTAATTTTATCAATATTAAACTCAAAGGCAGTTATTAATTTATGAAGTTCATTAAGATTTTTGCTTTTTAACAAAAAGCACCATGTATATTGGCCAACTTTTTTTTCTATCATTGATGGTCGAGGTCCAAGTACAAAAACTTCTGGAAAATGTTTTGGACCTATAGAGTCAAATAATTTTCTCGCTTTGTGAGCGCTATCGATAGTCGTTTTTTGATCTTTACAAGTGATATAGATAGAGGCAAGGCGTAAAAAAGGAGGGAAAAGCACGCTATTACGTACCTCTAATTCTTGAGTATAAAAATCCTCGAAGGTGTGCTCCTGAAGGTGGAAAAAAAGGGGATTATCCTGATTAAGCGTTTGTATCAGCACTTTGCTTTTTCCACCAAAGCGACCCGATCGGCCAGAAACTTGAGTTAGTAGTTGATAGGTTTTTTCACAAGAACGAAAATCTGGAAAATTCAATTGTTCATCGGAGCCAAGGATAACTACCAAACGAACATTTTTAAAATTATGACCTTTTGAAAGCATCTGTGTGCCTACCAGGACATCTATCTTTTGTTCGTGAAATAAATCTAGTTTGGTCATTAGTTGCTTTACAGTCTTGATTTCGTCCCGATCGAAGCGGTCAATTATTTTGTCGGGAAAAATTTTTTTTAATATATCAACGATTTTTTCTGTTCCAAACCCTCTGCGTTGAATATTAAAACAGTTGCATTTAGGACAGTACTCGGGCGCTGGAAGAGTGAAATTACAAAACTGACAGGATAGAATATTCTTTTTTTGAAAATATCTAAGTTTGGTGGTGCAATTAATGCATTGAAATTGTAATCCACAGGATCTACATTGCAAGTAGCGCGCGAACCCCAATTTGTTTACTAAGACCAGCACCTGGTGGTTTTGGCGAAGACTAATACCGATCTCATTGACAGTTTCTGGGACCAAAGGCCAAAAATCCTGTTCACTATTGTTCTCGTTATTTTCTTCGGTTCGAGTGTTGATGATTTCTATATCCGGAAGAGAGGATGTTCCAATGCGATTTTTTAATGCAAAGTAATGTTGATGATGCTGATGGTAGTAGTAGCTCTCTATTGAAGGAGTAGCGCTTCCCATTATCAGTGGAATTTTCAACAACTGAGCCTTTTTAGCAGCAATTTCTCTGGCATGGTAAGGGCAGCGATCGTCTTGTTTGTAGGAAGCATCATGTTCTTCGTCAAGAATAATCATGCCTAAATTTTTTATGGGTAAAAAAATTGAGCTACGTGTCCCCACAACCAATATTGGTGTTGCAGTATTGATGCTGGTAGCAGCGGTGGCGGTGCTGGTTGTATGCTGGTTTAAAATTAATTTTTTCCAGAGTAATAATTTGGAGTTTTCAGAAACTCCGCTATGATAAGCGTAGATTTCTCCGGGAATATACTGTTCGAACGACTTAATAAACTGTGGTGTTAGATTTATTTCTGGGAGCAAAAACAGTACAGATTTATTTTGATTCGACATCATCTCACGAATGAGTTCGATGTAGATTGCAGTTTTTCCGCTTCCGGTTATTCCATGAATAAGTGTGCGAGAGAATTCTTTTGTAGCTATGATTTTTTGTAGGGATGTGTAAGTTTCTTGTTGTTGCTGATTGAGCTCGAACTCTAGTGCTTTCCCTTGACCTTGCAATAGTTTATTTTTGGTTTTTTTAGAGGAGGAAGATGTAGATGCATCGGTATCAGTAAAATATTTATTAAGTTTAATAATATTTGGAATTGAATCAAATATTATTGGACCCAGTCCATAATGATAGTATTTTGCCGTCCACTGAAAGATTTCAATATCAGAATTTGAAAAAATAGTTTGGCCATTGAACAGAATTTTTTTTATTTTTTTATATTCTATTTTTTTGCCGGCCTTATTATCTATTTTATTATCTGCTTTTTTATTATTACAATTTTCTCGGTTAGCAATAGTACTAGCAACAGTATGAGAATTGGCAATTATCAGACCGTACTCATCTCTTCTTCCTAAAGGAACAAGCACAACTTGTCCGACTTTTGTATTAAGTGCAGAATCATTGTCATTATCATTATCATTATCATTATCATTATCATTATCATTATCATTATAATTATCATTATCGTTTAAATAGGTGAGAATAGAATTATTGTATGGGATGGTTGGAAAATTGACCGCAATTTCAAGAAAATGTTCATTATTATTCTGCATCTATATTATCCTGCATCTATTTTCCAATTTTCTTGATTTGCACAAATTATTATCTGATGTAAATGAACGGCAACTTATCTATGAGATCTGGGATCAAGCTTGATTTCGAAAGGCCATTTGCAGAAAGATTCTTCTTATCGTGTGAACCTATTGTCCTACTTAGGTATATTTCCGATGATGCGGTAGAGTATTCAACAGAAATTATATTGATAGCAAATGTTTTTCCGCGGTCAGTTTTAAAAGTCATGTATGACGGAAGATTATGGTGCCCATCAATAAGCAAGTACTTATCAGCAGTAATTTCAGTTTTATCTGATAGTAGTATTCGTCGTAATAGGTGAGATTCGTTGGTGAACAGTACCTCTGAATTTTTCAGTGATATCTTTATAAAAAATGAAGGTCCATCTTTTTCTAAATAAACTTTATCGGAGGGCAAAAATACATTTTCTTGCCAAATTGCGATATTCTTTTTGCCAGGTTCTACATCAGAAAGCGATAGCGGCGATCGTATACTTTTTTTTAGTGCGGGGTTGCGTTTGATTTCAGCTAAATATTCACGATAGCGTTTCATCAATAGAATTTTGTTACTGTTGATCAACGATATATTTAATGGGTATTCGCTATTTTTTGAAATTAAGAAAGAAGAGATAGCATCAGCACGATTTAAGAATAAGCTGAAAAGTGTGGCGTAAAATAATTTTTGATTTGAAGACAACTCCGATGGAAAATTGGAATTTTGTTTATCTCTACTATTTGAGCTGCTTGAGCTGACCGAGCTGAGAAGAGAGAAAAATTTTTCTTGCAGGGAAGCGGTCAATAAAGAATTTGCGGGCATCTTCTCCTTTGAGTAAATTTCCTGTAAAAGAGCAATTTCGTTTTCCTTTCCTATCGATGGTCTTAGTGATTGCCCAGCGAACGTGATAGTTAGATATAGGGGTGTATTACTATCGTTATTACCGGTGTTTTCCACTAATTCCTTCTGCGATGTGGAGATGGATGTGGATGCGGAAAATTCGTTTATTTCAGAAATTTTTAATTTGATTTTGGCAATACTTCCATTAACTGGTGCATTTTGAGCATTCCTGAATAAGGATTCAGGAGTAGGGATAGCGGCAATGGTGGAGTTACACAAGGATAGCGATAAACATAATGTCAGTGACAAGGTCATTGACAAGATAGAAAAAAAAGCTAGGGGCAACGCAGTAATGAATGTGGACATAATATATTCCCAATAATATTTACTCATAAATATACTAATGCTGACGAATTTTCATGGCACTATCGTCACAAAAAAGGCGTTATATCAGGGTGTATACGCAAAATCCTTCAAAATTTCATCCACCGGATTTACAGTGATAAAATTTTATCACTGGGCCGCTGAACGTTTTCATTCTAGCATCATGCGTTTTTATTATCAATTTTGTTTATGTATTTTACATATTTTGTTATGGAAGAAATTTTTAAAAAATTTTTGATGTTATTATTATTCTCCCTCCTTTCCATTTCGGTTTTAATTTTTGCATTACGATTGGGGGTTTTCGCTCAATACGGAAAGGGGCAGGGAAGGATGTCCAATACTGCTATGTACAGTGGAAGCGGATGATAATGACAATAATCGTAATAGTGAGGCCGCTAGAAGGTTGTCGATACACCTAGCAAAGCAGAGTACGAGTTATGTAACTTAACCTCATCGCTTAAATTGGTAAACTTGTAATAATCTCCGACAAATAAGTATCCAAAGCTGGAATGAATGGCCACGTTGGAGTTCCATTGGTACTTGATGTCTGCGTCGAGTTCAGTGCCATAGGAATTATTCTGAGAAAAGTTTGAAATGAACCTTTTGCTAATGCTGTGATTGAACGCATAGCTACCATGGCCCTTCGCTGTTTCCTGTGCTTTTGCAAGGATTAGTGCGGCATTGAAGTTCCAAGCTCCGGTTTGATACTGGCCATGGAGCTTCAAATATTTAGTGTTACTAATGTAAGAGTCATACAAGCTCTGCCCGCTATCACTGACTGAATAAAGATTGTATCTGAAGAGAAGGTTCGCAATTTGATAATCTGGATTTAGGTACATTGCCTTAAACTTAGAACCACCACCATCATCTCCGCTTACCAGGCCCAACATTAGCCCGAGCGACCAGCTTTCATTGAACTTATAGGCGGTCTCGGTGATAATTGCATATGATTTGTATGGAGTAGAATTACCTGCAGTATATAGGTTACCAAGATCTCCAGAGAGTATAGGGGCCTCTAGCTGAAAAGAGAGATTGCCCACTGTTTTTTTAAAAAAGATATCAGTGATTTTCACATCCGAACGACCAATGTTGTGACCGTCGCCGCTGGTGTAAAAGCTAGAATAGGTTGCCGTGGTTTTTTTCCCATAGACGATACCGAATGCAACATCTCTCTCGATACTGTCGTAAAGTAGAGTAACTCCGTACGATTTGGAATCATCGGCAGCAGTGAGAGAAGCAGTTGAGTTATGTTTGCCCCAATAAGGAGTAAGGTTAAAATTGCCAACTTTGAATTTTATGGTTATCCCATCTTGGATAGTTTTGTAACGATCCCAAACGTCACTACCCTCATTGAAAAGTGCACCAAGTCCCCAGTGAAAAGATTGTCTTCCGACGATATAAGTTGCTGTGTCTGCGAATACATTAAGATGGAACTGCGATAGTACCAAATTAGGGTTACCGTTGCCGGTGTTATGGTAATAGAGAGACTCTCCGAATGATCGGCCTGTGCCGATTTTTTTTTGCAAAGAATTGTCACCTGCAAAACCACCATAGTTATAGCCTGTGGTTACTTCCCCAAAAAATGATGCTCCATCGTTAATGATTATTGAAGGTGCCAGTTTAAGCACATAGCTCTGATATGAGGCATTAGCGTAGTTTCCTGGAGACTCTGGAATGTCTTGACTCCCGTCCCCTGGGGGATTTACGGTCACATTTCCGTCGGTACGTCGACTGTGATTAATAATTCCGGTAGAGACCCCAAAATTTCCTTGGCAGTCGATGGGAAGGGCCAGGGCATTCGCCATGATTTGTAGACGATATTCCCCTCGATGGTTGCTGTCGATGTTGAAGAGCATAGACAGGACGATAATGGTGGATAATGCAACAAACTTGATGAAGTGTAGATGCGATCTAAGCGATTTCAGAGGGATGTAATGAGAAATGTACTTAGATACCTCAATTGTTCCTAGTAGTAGGATTATTTTTTGCACACTGGTCTCCTTTTTAACTTTAACTTCTTTTTAACTTTAGCTTCTTTTTTACTTTAGCTTCTTTAACTTCAATTTAACTTCAACTTTTTTGAGTTTTTACGTTCCCCTGCAACCTTTTTTATATTATCCTATTGAGGCATTGTAAATTCTTTAGTAAGATTGTTGAAGTTATTTAATTGGGGTGTCGACAAGCGGCAAGTCAGCAGATTTTGATTCTGCCATACGCAGGTTCGAATCCTGCCACCCCAGCCATTATCTTTTCCGTTTTTTTAACCTTGTTTACTCCCCTTATGTCAGTCTGAAAAAAGAAAATCGAAATCTTTGGCGCTTAGATTCTCGAGGAAGGCGTTTTCGGATGTTTTGAGATATTCGGCCTGCTCCAATTTATGTTGGTGCAAGATTAGAATCTTCTCCTCGACCGTGTTTTTAGATATGAGTTTATAAACGAAGACATTTTTTTTCTGACCAATTCGGTGTAGGCGGTCTACTGCCTGTTTTTCGACGGCGGGGTTCCACCAAGGGTCAAGGATGAAACAGTAATCGGCGGCAGTAAGATTCAATCCGAGTCCACCTGATTTTAGTCCAATCAAAAAGAGCTTTATCTGATCGTTTCGTTGGAAGTTATTGACAATATCTTGACGATTTTGGGTCTGGCCATCAAGGTATTCATATGCAATTTCTCTTTGGTCTAGTTCTTTGCGGATGAGTGATAAAAACGAGGTGAATTGTGAAAATATTAGAACTTTATGTTGCGGAATAAGCTCATCACATAGTTTTGCTAATAAAAATTCAACTTTATTGGAAGTGAGAGTGGCGGCCGTCGTTTCGTCGTGGCATTTAATTAACAACGGATGACATGCTATCTGTCGCAAACGTAAAAGACCTTCCAGAAAAATGAATTTATATTTGTGAAAATCGTCGATGCCATTGATGCTGTCAAGGCCACCAGCATGGTCATCTTGGCGGCAATGTTTATCCTTAGGGCCACTAAGCTCACCAAGCTCATTCTCGATTTTTTTCAGTTTTCGGCGATAAAAATATTTAAGTTTTTCATAAATTGCTTCTTGTTCTTCTTCAAGTGGCAAATAAATTGCCTCTTCGTTTTTTGTAGGTAGATCTGGCAATACATCTTGTTTCATTCTACGTAAAATAAATGGTCTGATTTCCTGAAAAGACAATTTAATTTTTTCGGGCGAAGAATCTGGACTCAATCCGCTCATGGACATTATTCTTGGATTGATGAATTCAAAAATAGAACACACTTCACCAATGTGATTCTCTATGGGTGTTCCGCTGAGCGCGATGTGTATTCTTCCATGTAAAGTTTTTACGGCACGGGATATTAGTGCAGCACTGTTTTTTATCGTTTGGGCCTCATCTAAAATAATGTATTCAAAATCAAGCGAGGAAAAAATCTCGATGTGTTTCCTTAATAGTGTGTAGGATATGATTAGTATGTCATATCCTCTTTTGTCAGCAGCAGCAGCAGCAGCAGCAGCAGCATTACTGCTGTCGATTATTTTAGTACTTAGTTGTGGAGCGAAGCGGTTGCTTTCATTTTCCCACAAGCTGAGCAGAGATTTTGGCGCAATTAGTAGACAACGTAAATATTGAGCCGAAGGAATAATATTTTTTTTATAATCCAAAAATGCTAAAATCTGGACGGTTTTTCCTAGTCCCATTTCGTCTGCCAAGAGCCCACCCAGGCTAAATTTGTCTAAAAAAGACAACCAAGCGAGACCATCTTCCTGATATTTTCGTAAAGTTGCCTTAAAAGTAGGGGCCGGCGATAGAGGAGGAAGTCCGTTAATATTTTTAATTCTAGAACTTAATTCATTAAATATATCATCGCCTTGAAAATTTGGATCTAAATTTTTTAATGCATCCAAACGGTCAGCGGAAGCGAAAGAGAATTTTCCGTCGGCAGTATGTTCATATAACTTTGCAAGGGTATTAAACCATTCTTCTGGTAATACGCCCAATGTCCCATCGCCCAATTTGATAAAGAGCGATTTTTTTTTCAAAATATGCACCAATTGCCATGCCTCAATAATCTTTGAACTGGAAGTGTCCTTGAGCGTAAGTTCAAGCCAATCTTGTTTTGCGGTTGCCTGTATCGAAAAACTTTGGAGAATGGTGATCTTGATGTTTTCTGCCCAAACTTCCCATCCTGCGGTAAATAGGCGATAGATTGTGGTCAAAAGTTGACTACTATGGAAATTAAATACCTTTTCACTATGTTTGAAAGTTACATTATCGCAACCACTGAGCAAAGAGATACTCTCCTTTTCTGCGGAGATTTTAGGGAATACCAAATTTAGGGTATTAGGCGTATTAATGCCATTACAAGTAGAATTGCCTTCACCATTTTCGCCATATCCTTGTTGTGTCATTTCTGCGCTCAAAATATGCATCGTTCTGAGATCTCTATGAATTATTGCAGGGATTTCTTTATTTGCGTATCTAAACCAGACTTGGCCATTAATGATCGAAGGACCAGTCCCTGAAGGGCCAGTCCCCATTATTGAGTTGCTTGTTCCCCAGCTGCCTTGTTGCTGCAAATTTCTAGTGCGCAAATACAGGATGGAGAGCGGCGGTAAATAAGTGTTAATTATTGAGAGGTCCGTTGATGTTTTGATAGTTATTATGTCGAATTTATTAAATAACTGGAAAATGAATTTAGCTAGATCATTTTGAGGAATCTGGAGTCCGGCCTGTTGTTGGAGTAATCCGATAAAGGTAAAATATTTTTCTGGAATAAAACGATAGATAGTATTTTTATAAAGGATCAGTTGGTTGCAAAAAACAGCGTTAATATCCCAAAGGTCTACGATATCGTTGGTCGTATTAGAATTAGAATTAGAATTAGAATTAAAATTAAACTTGCCCCAGATTTTCCACGGCCCATTTGTGGTGCGTGAGATATGTAAAGAAAAGTTTACCTCTGTAGGATTGAAGTCTAAAAATATATTTTCTGCGGGACTAGTTGATTCCAACGAAAGAAGAAGTTTATGCCATTTTGCCATTCGAGAAATAACGTTGTAGGCGCTAATAAAAGAAAATTCCACATAAAATTTTTGAAATGAGTTGTCAAAGTTGTCGTCGTTGTCATCAATAGGATTCGAAATAGGATCTGAATCGGAATCTGAATTAAAATCTGAGTTATAACCTGAATCTTCTCTTTCCAAATAACGGGCAAACGTTTGCAGTAGTAAAGAGTCCAGGGAAGAGATTTCCAAGTTTTGGTTCAGTCCCCGTTGCAAGATATGGTTACTAAGTGGGAAGATAATATCCAAGTCGTTGTCTTGGCAGTATAAATACAATTTAAATGAATTCCGATGAAAATTTCGATCAAACGATAACAAGAAGTACAATGAGTACCTCTGTATATTACCATCACTATCATCAACGCCAGCATCGGTCCCAGCATCGGTCCTAGCATCGGATCGATTAATGGTGGCCACAATTTCGTCTATCCTATCGAATTCTTGCCCCCAGGCCTCGTGTGCGCTCTTATCGGGATCTACTTCTAGTACTTGCAGCTCCTCGATTTTTTTTTGCCAGGGGATTTCATAGTTTTTATCTTCAGTAAAACTTAGTTTCTGAAATACACCTCCAAAAACACCAACGTTTTTGGAGGTCTGGTCGTTCTTATTAGTGGTGTTCATAAATATTTATTAGTTACGCATGACCGTAGAAGGTGATGGATGTTTAGTATTTTGACTTTTTTTCTCTAATTCCAAAGTAAAAACCCGCGAAGAATCTTGGTGCTCATTAATTTGAGTTACGAAAATATTACGCACGTATGGTTCTACAATATAAATTTTATCCTTCGGCGTAACAACCATTAGCTGTAGCCCTAGGGCCTTGAATAATTCCATGGCGTAACGAGAATTTTTTTCATCAGATTTACTGAACGCCTCATCAATTACCACAAACCTAAAGGATCGTTCTTGTGCCTTGCTACCGTGCAATCCATATTGATAAGCAATGGCGGATGCCAAGATAGTAAATGCTAATTTTGCTTTTTGGCCACCAGATAAACCTGCCGAGTCGGCGTAATAATTTTTTTGTTCACCGTTTTCCAGGAATAATTCTAGGACGTAAAAATCTGCCCAATTACGAATATCGATTACTTTTTTACACCAACGCTCATCCTTTTTTAGTTTATTCAAAACTTGTTTCATTCTCCCAAAACTTTCTTCAAGATCTATTTGTTGACCATCACGACCAACGCTTTTCAATGCATTTTTTAATAGATTTTGAAACTCACGCACTTCGACGTCACGACTGCGATTAATATGTAATTGCACGTACGTGGATTCGGAGTAAGCAATTTTTTTCAAAGAATTGTTTAGTTGGGAAACATTTTCTTCTATAGTTTCATAGGCCAGTTCAAGTGTTGATTTAAACGCCGCCATATCGTTGATAACGCTCTTATTGAGCAAATTTTTAAAGCGACGTTCATGTTCTGGCAAGGACTCTTTTTCCAAACGTTCCTTGATTTTTAAATAATCCATCAAGTATTCAACGCCTGTCCCTAGATCACAGCTTTGATCAGGAAATTTATTTTTAAATTGGGTCATTTTTTTGGTGAGAGAGATCAGGTGGTACTGTATTTTTCCATCAATATCGGTTGATTTGGTATTAAACTCATCGCTAAATTCTCGTTGGTACTTACTTAAGTTATCCAGATCCAATTTTGCCGGATCCATCCCTTTCTTTCTCAAAAGCTTTTCAATAAAGCTGAAGTTGTCTGCAGCGTCTGTGTCTGTTTTTGTATCTGCCTTTGTGTCTGTATTTGTGTCTGTGCTGGTGCTCATGCTTATGTTCGAGTTTTTCTTATATTCCAATACGAGCATTTCTTCTAAATTTTTTATTAAAATATCACACTCCTTAATCTGGGTTGGCCAACGTTTTAGATTGTTTTTTGCGACGGCCAACAGCGAAAGTACTTGGTCTCTGCTTGATATTTGTTCCGCAATTTTTAGTTCGATGGCATTGATGTCTTTTTGCAACTTTCCATGCCCATAATCTTTGTTCTCAAACTTGTCTTTTTGCTTACTGAGTTTATCAATTTCTTGGGCATAAAATTCCCAATCGATTGAGTTGTAATCTTTGATCGATTCTAAATCTCTTGCGGTATTAGTTCGTTTTTCTAGCTCGCATAAATTACGTTTTAGTTCATTCAATTTTACATCGAGCTGATCCTTTTGCTTGTGCTTAGAGGTGTATTGTTCTCTGATCTCGAGGATTCTTTCTTTATTATCCCACCCCAAAATTGAGTTGAAATTTTTTCCGGATGTATTACCTCCTCCTCGATCGTCTTTTTCATGGAGTGCTTGGCTTCGTTTGATAAGCCCCGAAGGCATGACTGCCCTGTTTGCAGATTGGAAAATTCGCAGATCATTAGTGCAGGCGTAGTTATAATCTCTGGTGATTTGCGATTTTATCCATTTAGAATATGGAGAACGTGTATAAAATTCTAATTTTTCAAAAACCATCTCGCTGTTTTGGCCATGTGCGTGACTTCGGTCCGGCCCGGCACCATTATCATTAGTAACGATTTTGGCATCGCTTTTAGTATCGATTTCGGCAGCTAAATCAACTCGATTGTAGACCAATTTGAGACCAAGATTGTTTTTGTTTAAATATTTATTCATTTCTGAATAGAGATCACTGGGAATTAGCAACCTTTGTGCAAAAGAGTACATTAATTTGTCGATCACATACGACCATAATTCTTCGCCTCGTTTGACTTGAATTAATTCCGCGACAAAAGGAAGTTCGCTAGGTGAAACAGAGAAACGTGTTGCCAATTGATCACGGAGATTGAGATAGTTCCCCGGAAGTCGTCCTTTGTTTTTTTTCAACGAATCAACTTCTTTTGACAAATAGTCTAGTTCCTGAGAGATTTGTTCTTGTTCTCGACGCCGTTGATACATTTCCTCCTGTAGCATATTTGTATACTTTTGGCATTCTGTAATAATCTCAGCGAGCTGTTCTCTGTTTTTGCCAAAATGTTTCAGTGACAAATCTGTATTTAATTCCAAAATTTTGGCAAATTGTTGATAACGTAGAAAATTATTTTTACGTTCGTCCCTTTTCTCCTGATGTTGCTTAAGCAGAAAATTGAGATTTTCAATCTGTTGTCCGAGTTGATCACTATTAGAGGCAAAAATTAGTTGTTGTTTTTGTTCTTGTAGAGTGGAAAGCTCTTGATCAATTTTTTTTAGGATGGCCTCTTCTCTGCAGACAGTAGCTTCATCATTGTTTTTGAATTCTTGTAGAAAATTTTTGCGTTTTAAATTAAAGAAAAGAGGAATTTTCTTTAAATCTTTCAGGTAGGTACTCTTCTTTTTCTGATATTCGTCCAAGTTTTTTGCTTCTTCGGCAATAGGGGTCAATCCGTCCAGCTGTTCTTTTGCTAATAAAATTGCCTGGTGTGCCAAAGAAAGATTTTCGTAATTGGTGTACAGTTGCTCTAGAAGATCTTGGGTTGCTTGTCCTTCCAGCATGTGTTTTCTCACGAAGTCATTCAATTGACCGATCTCTTTGATTGCCGCCACTTGGTTGAAAAGATCCATTGCTTTTGAGGACTTGAGCCCAAAATGTTTAATAAAGTATTCTTCATATTCACTGAAGGCGCTATACGTGGTTGTTCCCGAAATTTTTTTCAGGGCCATTTTAAATTCGCCTGGAGTTTTGAAATTTAGAAAATGTGGATCGATAGATAGCTGAGTATGCGATGTAATATAAATTTTACGTAAGTTACCCTCTTCGAACCAAAAAAATTGTCCAAGTACTATTAATTCGTTCGAAAAAGAGTTTTTAAATGTTGCTAGCAAAACGGAATATGAGTTTTCATTTCGTAAAAATTTGCTTTTTGCTTGTCCAAACTCATTTTTTTCTTTACCATACGCTCCTTTGACATAGGTAACCTCACTTCTTTCGCGACGATCGCTACCCGATGATAAATTGTAGTTTCTTTTTTTATGAGGTACTAATAAAGTTAAAATTGCATCTACAATTGTGGATTTGCCAGAACCATTTTCACCGGTTAGCAGTGCTCCTAAATTGTCAAAATTTAAGTGCCATGTTTTTTTATCAAAGGTTCCCCAATTATACATTTCTATCGTCGCTAATCTGTGACCAGA
The DNA here is from genome assembly GCA_015231325.1 of Oligoflexia bacterium. Classification (GTDB taxonomy): domain Bacteria; phylum Bdellovibrionota; class Bacteriovoracia; order Bacteriovoracales; family Bacteriovoracaceae; genus JADGAN01. The sequence goes on from JADGBS010000024.1 coordinate 27,742, forward strand.
AATATTGAGTTGCGGCAGTATTTTTGGTGATACTTGAGGGGATGTCGGTTTAGCAGACTTGTTAGCAGTAGTAGTATCAGTATCGGAATTATTGAAATCGTTGGAATTAACTGAATTATTAATAGCGTTGTTCATCGTCAATCCTCTGGAAACCCGCTCCTTTAGGGCAATGTATGCACACATCTTTTCTTCTCCTCTGGAAATGTTTAATCGAGGAAGAGAAGATTTTTAGCAGTGGAAAAAATGTTTTTCACTGCTAAAAATCTTAATTGCTGACAGTTGTCATATCGAGATGTGTGCATACATTAGTCCTTTAGGGGCGGGAGGAAAGAGGATGCCCTTTGGCGAGAACCGATGCGTGCATACACAGTATGCGCATACTTCGTATGCCTGCATCGGAACAAATCCTCTCTGTTAATAATGTGTTGAAACTTTCTTTTAACTTTAAAAATCTTACAGCAGCTGAAGCGTGAATTTTTTTTCCGTCTAGTTTTCGTAGATCAAAATAACCAGTAGATCGTCGGCCAAAAATAAAACACTCTATACCCTTAAAGAGGACCTTATCAAAACGTTGGAAGTTTTTTATAAATCTAGGCGCAGTATTGCGCAAATGACTTCTATCGCCCT
>JADGBS010000250.1 GCA_015231325.1 Oligoflexia bacterium
AAGAAGAGGTTTCTGAGATTATTTTGAATTTGAAGGAAATTAGATTCAAAATAAAGGACAAGGAAGAAGCCATTCTGTTATTGGAGAAGAATGATGAAGGTCCGCTTAGGGCCGGTGATATTGTTGAACATCCTAACTTGACCGTTTTGAATCCCAACCATGTTATTGCTAATATCTCTTCCGGCGGAAAGATAAGGATGGAGTTGAAGGTTGTCAGAGGAAAGGGTTATGTAACTGCTGTTGAAAATAAGGAAAGTTACGATTTACCCATAAGCTGGATCTATTTAGATACGCTCTTTTCACCGGTTCATAGAGTTAATTATACGGTTACTAACAGCCGTGTTGGGAAGAGGACAGACTATGATAGGTTGACGCTTGAGGTGTGGACCAACGCAGGGATTTCGCCTGCAGATGCTATCGCAATGGCGTCAAAAATTTTGAAGCACCAACTGACAGTTTTTCTGAATTTTGAAGAGGAAAGTGACTCGGCGCATTTGGATTCTAGGTCCTCCGTTGCGATTTCTACAACCAACGAGGCTTTACTCAAGCCAGTGTCTGAGTTGGAGCTATCTGTTAGGTCGGCCAATTGTCTTCAAAACGCAAATATAAAATATATATACGAGTTGGTTTCTAAAACTGAGGGTGAGATGCTCAGAACCAAAAATTTTGGACGAAAGTCTTTAAACGAAATAAAAGAAATTTTGGCCAGTATGGGGCTTGGGTTGGGAATGAAGGTTGATAGTATTATAAAGCAGATTCAACAGCAAAAGGGGCAGGGAGAGCAGAGTAAGGGATAAAGAATTGTGGAGGGACGAATAATGGGTTTTTTTATTGTAGTCATAGGATGTTAGGATTTTAATTAAGACATAAAGAGGTGGTTTTCGGTTATGAGACATAAGATGTATAGGTATAAGATCGGTACGTCGGCGGCACACAGAAGGTCGTTGCTGAGGAATTTAACCGTAGAGATGATCGAGCATGGCAAGATAAAGACTACCTTGGGCAAGTGCCGTGCCCTAAAAAGTTTTTTGGAGAAGATGGTTACCTTTGCAAGAGAGGACTCCATTCATCATAGGAGATTGGCATCGTCTCGCTTAGGCAACAATAAGGGCGCTGTGAAAAGGCTTTTTGAGAACGTAGCACCTAAATATAAGGGACGCAGTGGTGGTTATACGAGGATTGTAAAAGTTCCAGATGGCAGGGTTGGTGATGGTGCTCCGATGGCGTACATTTCTTTCGTTGAATAATTTTTGTATTGTTTGTAGTCCCAGTCTAAGGCATTTCTTTTTCGTCTAGTATTTCTCATATTTTCTATTTGTGTAGCGACTTATTTTTATACACGATTCGCTTTTCAATATTGTAAAATTAAATAAACTGATATTTAGCAGAAAAATGATTTGATATTGTGAGGTGAGTTGTCGCCTTACTGTGTTACCCAAGTATAAACTCTCTTTTTTCAAAAAAATGTTTGGTATGTAGCAAGTTTGAAGCACAAAAAATGTAGACAAATAGCGAATTAAGTTTTAAAAGCTTTCCACTTGGATAAATTAAATAGATTTGTTTGTTTGGATAGTTAATTTTATTCACCGATGGATGTGCGGACGTGCAAGAAGAGGGGAATTTTTATGAATACAAATTGTTCGATGCTGACTGAAGAAGAAATGTCAATGATAAAAAAAACATTAGAGATAAAGAAAGAAAATTTGAGAAACAACCGTGAATTTCGTCTTTCTCAAATAAAAGACAGTGGTGAGGTTTTGAAAGATGCTGCTGACATGGCCGGTCACGAGGAGGATCTAGAGAAGATGTGGTTTTTTTTGAATCGTGATCAAAATAATGAACAAAAAGTAGGTGAAGCGTTGAAACGTATTGACAATGGTACATACGGTACATGCAAAGAATGTGACGGGCCAATATCGTTCAAGCGATTACAGATTGATCCTACTTCTGAACTATGTATATTTTGTAAAAATGAACTTGAGTTGGAGGAATCGAACTCGAGAACACATCAACTTCACTAGGCCTTACAATGTTTTTTTGTAAAAAATTGGATTACAAGAAATTATCTTACAGTGGTCTCGTGGATGATCTTCAGTTCTTTCTTGTTGGACTGTTGTTTCTTGGAATTAATCAAGGCATCTTGAATTCTACTTTCAATAATTATCTTTACGATAATTTTATGGTTTCAGCAGATGCTAGGGGCGTGATTGAATTTCCAAGAGAGTTGCCCGGTTTTTTGTCGATAGTGATTACGAGTGTATTGGCCTTTTGGAGCGTTAGAGGTTGGGCCATAATTGTGGGGGTTTTATCTGCTGTAGGAATTGCGGGGATGGGGTTTTTGTCTCCAAATATTGCAATAATGGTTGTATGGATGTTTCTCTGGAGTTTTGCTGATCACTTATTTATGTCCGTAGAATCTATTGTTGGCCTAAAATTGGCCCCTAAAAATGAAGAGGGCAAGATATTGGGTAGGATTAGTGGGATGCGTAATCTTGCTGCCATCGTAGGGAGTTTTCTGGTTTTCTTATTGATGGGACATCTACATTGGGGATATAGACAGCTCTATGGTGTAGCAGTTGCCACTGCTACGTTTGCGGCATTTTCTTTTTATCTAATGGATGTGCAGCAAGAAGAGTTGCCTCCAAAAAAATTCGTATACAAACGCGAATATAATGTGTTTTATTTGATGAATATTCTTTTCGGTGCTAGAAAGCAGATATTTCTTACTTTTGCTCCATGGGTTTTAGTAAGTGTCTATAAAGTCAGTACAGATACTATGGCCATGCTTTTCGTGGTTGCATCAGCGATTGGATTTATTTTTCGTCAGTATTTCGGTATCTGTGTTGATCGTTACGGTGAGAGAACCATACTTGCTGCTGATGCAGTGATCCTGCTACTTATTTGCATGGGGTTTGCTTTTGCTAAAAACGTATATTTTTTGTACGTATGTTTTATAATTGATGGATTAATGTTTGCTACTAGAATTGCACGAACCACTTATTTAAAAAAGATATTGTTGCACCAAAGAGATATTGCTCCGACTATATCATTTGGAATTTCTATTGACCACGCGGTTTCCATGGCAATCCCCTTTTTGGGAGGGATGTTGTGGCACGTATACGGATATCAAATACTATTTTTGGTTGCTTCCTTGCTTGCATTTGCCAATTTTTTAGTAGCAATAAGAATAAAAACTATGAGGCATTCCCCAGTTTAGATCCCCCATCGTTGCCACCTTGATGGCGCTCATGGACTATTTCTGTCTCACTATTCCCCTTACCATTGTGGTGATTTCCACCGCCTGCGATAATGTGTCTTTTTCCTTCAAGTAAAAGAGGTTTACTTGCGCCCAAGACTGAGCTCTGGGTGACGATACATTTATTGATCTTTTCGTTGGATGGCACTTCATACATCACGTCTAACATGATTTGTTCTAGAATTGCCCTTAAACCCCTGGCGCCGGTTTTTTTCTTTAGCGCCGTTTTTGCCACCTCTCTTAGTGCTCCTTCCTCAAAATCAAGCTCAATCCCTTCGAACTCAAAAAGCTTTCTGTACTGTTTAGTTACCGCATTTCGTGGTTCTATCAGAATTCGCATCAAAGCATTTTCATCTAATTCTTCCAATAGTGCTGTAACTGGTAGGCGCCCCACAAATTCTGGGATTAGCCCAAATTTATAGAGGTCTTCAGGTTCAATTCCACCTAACTTCTCAGTATAAGTTTTATTAATTTTTTCGTATTCTCGATCAACCAATCCCATTGGCTTTTTAGTGAGCCGTTTTTCAATTATTTTTTCTAGTCCAACGAACGCTCCCGCACAAATAAATAAAATGTTTGTGGTATCGACCTGTAAAAATTCTTGCTGAGGATGTTTGCGGCCACCTTTTGGAGGGACTGACGCAATCGTCCCTTCGAGCATTTTAAGCAATGCTTGTTGAACTCCCTCGCCAGAAACATCTCGAGTAATAGAAGGACTTTCTGATTTTCGAGCGATTTTATCGATCTCGTCGATGTATACGATTCCTCTTTGGGCACGTTCAATATCGAAGTCACAGTTTTGAAGAAGGGTTAAGATAATGTTCTCAACATCTTCTCCGACGTACCCTGCTTCTGTCAAACTGGTTGCATCCGCAATAGTAAAAGGAACATTTAAGAATTTGGCCAGTGATTGGGCAATCAACGTTTTTCCACTACCAGTTGGACCGGCCAATAGGATGTTTGATTTTTGTAAATCTACATCTTCATGGTGCCCACCACCAGTGTGCCCTCCTCCCAACAGACCGTTTTGGGAAGTATTGGTGCTTAGACCGATACCTCCTCCTCCGCCATTAGCATTGATTGCGCTTCCGCCAGTGTTACTAGCGCCAGTGGCACCTTTGCGAGGACGTTGCGATGGGCGCATATATATGCGCTTGTAGTGATTATGCACCGCTACTGAAATGATTTTCTTTGCACGCTCTTGTCCGATGACATAGTTATCAAGATGTGCCTTAATCTCTTTAGGACGAGGAACTCTTTCTATAGCATGTTTGGAAGCAGTCTTTAGCGAGTCTTCATAGATGATATCATTGCACAACTCGATACATTCGTCACAGATGTAAGTGCCCGGACCTGCAATCAGCTTCTTCACTTCTCTCTGAGATTTCCCACAAAAGTTACAATTCAAAGATCCGTAGTTGCTTTTGTTCACCATAGATATTCCCCAAATTTAGGTTTATCTCTCAATGCCCTTTTTGCACCTCGCAGCAGTTTATAACTGGCCTTGTGACATACCTTCAAAGTGCAATTCTTGGATAATTATATCTCAAGTCATGCCTCAAACACCTATCCTATCGGATAATGGCCAACTTACATTAAAATATTTATTCGAAGCACCCGAAGCATCAATTCTAAATTTATTTTTGCTATCAGATTATCATCTTCATGACTTTTGCTTTTCCTTTTTTTCTATAACCGCGTCAATTAGACCGAAGTTGATGGCATCAGGTGGAGATAAATAGTTATCTCTGTCAGTGGCCTTTTCAATTTCTTCATATGGTCTCCCAGTATGATGAACCATAATATCGTTAAGCTGCTTCTTTAGTCCCATAATTTCGTTGGCCTGAATTTGAATATCTGAACAACTACCACGAGCACCTCCCAGGGGTTGATGGATCATGATTCTGCTATGTGGCAACGAGTAACGATGTCCATGTTCACCTGCTTGTAGTAAAAGGGCCCCCATAGATGCTGCTAGTCCAACGCAATAAGTATAAACCGGTGGTGAGACTATTTGCATGACGTCGTAGATACCTAGACCAGCGTACACGCTGCCTCCAGGGCTATTGATGTAAAATCTGATCGGTGCTTCGAATAAATATTA
>JADGBS010000251.1 GCA_015231325.1 Oligoflexia bacterium
CAGGGTTTTACAAGGTCGGCCCTGAGAATCTTTGGCCAAACCAACGTAACGGCCAGGAGTAGAACGAATGTCAGAACGGTTTTTTTCGTTGTAACGAATTCCGAAGATTCCCAACCCCGGTCCCCCAAAAGAGGGAGGGAGCGCCAGATGCTGACCTTCGCCCACAAATATGTTTGCTCCCTGTTGGTTGCTCCCATAAATGGCGGGTGGTTTCAGTCCTCCATTGCTGATCAACATAGGATCGATGATCGCAATGCTTATGGCATTGATCTTTTGGGCAAGGTCGGTGAATGCATCCACATCCTCCAAATTGCCCAATGAATTGACCGCTGGAAAGGCGATCGCTACCAGTTGCTCTCCATTTGCTGATAATTCCGTAATCATATTTTCTGCACTACGCGGAGATACCACTCCCCCTTGAGTGTCAAGCGGCAGAAAATGTAAATGGAGATTGGTGCCTGCCGCTAAAGTGATGAGTACCTCTTTGTCGCCGGGATAGATAGAGTCGCATATTAAGACATGTACCGGATCGCTGTCGCTTTTTGCTTTGTTCGCTTTGATTTTCTTAGCAGTGTTTAGTGCCTCGAAAAGCGCGGTAGCACGATCATAAAGAGAAGCATTTATGGCCTCAAATCCAGTGAGCGCTGAGATCAGGGAGGTGTAGATCCAAAGTCCTTGTAGTGTACCTTGACTGCGCTCTGGTTGGTATGGAGTGTAAGGAGTAGTTAGTCCCCTAATGTTGGATACTATCGGGACGATCTCTGGAGTACGATAATGTTTTAATCCATCACCAATAAAGCTAGTCTTTATTTTATTTTTACTGGCAATGTTTTGTAAATGCTCTGGTAGTTGGAAGTACTCGATAGGTGAAAGAAAGGGTGATCGAGTATATTGTTCATCGGATGCATGGACATCTGATAGATGGGCATAGAGGTCATCTAAACGTTTCATCCCTAGCGCCTTCAACATGTTTTCAATTTCATTATCGGTGGCGGGGATGTAGTGAGGAGCAAGCTCGCGTTTTAATTTATATGGATCAAAGGGCAGCCCATTTTTAGATTTGGGATTGCGCTGCGGATTGTTGCTGTTATTATGGTACATAGTCAATCTCTCCTTATGGTAGTGAGTTGATTTTTTGAGTTAATTTTGATAGTCATGGCCAAAATACCTCTTTTCCTTTGAAAATAAAACCGTATGGATGATTTTTCTGGTAGATTTTACAATCTTTATCTTGATAATCTTAGACAAATTGCCTTGAAGTGGGCAGTAGGTATTGAGGGTATCGGGGACATTGTAGATATTGGAGAAGAAGGATTATGTTTGCGGTTGTCTCCACTTTCACCATCGCTCTCACCATCGCTTTTACCCCAGTTGCAACTTTGTTATAATCACCCGACATTTTCTCCGCTTACTCAACTTACTCCGCTTACTTTGAATTTTTCTGCACTTTGGCGGAGGTGGCAGCGAGAGAAATGGAGCGGTGCGGCCGATCCCTTTTGGCGAGCTCTAGGTGCTGCTGGTCGCCCAGGACAAATGTTAAAAAAAATGAGGGTGTTGGATGCGACTGCTGGTTTTGGAAAGGATTCTTTGCGCTTGCTCTTCTATGGGTGCGAGGTTTATGCTTGCGAACGTCTCCCAGAGGTAGGTTGCCTATTGGAAGATGCCTTTTGGCGTTATCACTTTGATGCGCAAATTCAATTACCTATTCAATTGCTAAAGGGAGATGCCCAGGATTTTTTGGCGCGGCCGAATTTGGATGTGGATGTTATTTATCTGGATCCGATGTATCCTAACCGTGCGAAGTATAAAGCGGCCGCAAAGAAAGAGATGCAGATTTTGCAGCACGTAATCAACAGCGAGCGCGATGATGAGCTGCAGGTTCTCCTACAGCTGGCGGTAAATGTGGCCAAAAAACGGGTGGTGATCAAAAGACCTCTATGGGTCAAACCACTATCCCTGCGAACTTTGCGAACGATTACGTGCCATTCTTGTCTGGGAAAATCTATTCGGTACGATGTCTATTGTATTACTTCATCGACCATCTCATCACCACAAGGCGATAATCAATTGTAGGATGACAATTACGATTAGCGGGGAAATATCGAAAGGGGTATCTCGCGGTAGTAATTTTCTGATTGGATCCAAACTGTAATCAGCGAGTTTCTTGATAAATTGAACCCACTGATGGTGGCGGAACTGAGGCAAATAGCTTAAAACAGCGTCAGTAATAATTACCAGAACATAGATGTTAATTAGAAATCGGATCATATAAATAGACTCCTCCGGGCGATTTCACACATACCTTCAATTACCATATATACGTTTATCATACTATATTCAAAACGGGAACGAATGGAGTTTTTTCTCGCGCTATGTTACGATCCAAAGAAATTTTAATGGTTCGGAACAACAACCAGGAGTGTGCAATGAAAGTCTTGAAAGTTTTGATGGTAATTGCTTCAAGTCAATTTCGCGATGAGGAGTACAAGCAACCGCGGGAGGTGTTCGAGGGGGCCGGGTATGATGTAATAGTTGCCTCTTCCACATTGAAAAAAGCAACTGGGGTGTTAGTGATGGAGGTCACTCCCGATGTTGTTTTGGCCGATGTCCGCATCGAAGAATATGTAGCGTTGGTGTTTGTAGGGGGCGCGGGGGCCCAGGAATTTTTTGATGATCAGCAGGCCCATAAGTTAGTGCGGCAGGCGTTGGACGCAGGAATGGTAGTGGCGGCGATCTGTATCGCACCAACAATATTGGCGAATGCTGGAATATTGGAAGGAATTCGGGCAACAGTTTATCCTGCAGAGGGGGAAATCAAAAATTTTCAGGACAAGAAAGCGATTTATACTAAGCGGGATGTGGAAGTGGCCGGAAAAATTATTACTGCCAATGGACCAAAGGCCGCCCACGCCTTTGGTGAAAGTATTGTTAAGGTGTTAAGCGTGTCAAAAGGCGCGGAGTAGCTATGCAAAAGGAAGAACAGCGGCGGAACTATCTCCTGTTGTATATTAATGGGGTAAGAATTGAGGTGCGAGGGGAAGCGGTCATGAGGCCGCTTAGCGATTTTTTGAGGGAGGAATTACGACTTACCGGTACTAAAATAGTGTGCGCGGAAGGAGATTGTGGGGCCTGTACGGTTATGGTCATAGCGGGAGATAAAATTCGTATCGTCAATTCCTGTATTGCGCCGCTTTATCTCTTTGATTGCCAGCACCTGGTGACGGTTGAAGGACTAACTGTTAATGGTGAACTAAACCCCGTGCAGCAGGCCTTGGTTACTCATCACGGTACACAGTGCGGTTTTTGTACCCCCGGTTTTGTGGTGGCCCTCACCGCTTTAGTGGCCAATCGGCAGCGGGCGCGTACAATTAACGAATTTCAACCCCAACAGGAGTTGGTCCAACAGGAGTTGGTCCAACAGGAGTTGGGGGGGAATCTTTGTCGTTGTACTGGTTATCAGGGAATCATAGATGCCGCCAAAAGCATAGATATTGAAAGTATTCCGTTCGTCCTGGCGCATTTGCTTCATCCAGAGATTGAGCGCGATCTACAGTTGCATCGAACAACTGAGCTTTTGATAGAGCAAGAGCAACATCAACAGCAAGATCAACAGCGAAGGCTTTTTGCTCCGACAACCCTAGCGGCAGCGTTAGCATTTTTGGCAGATTCGTCCTCCGAGGGGGGGGCCGGGCCGTGCTTAGTGGTCGCGGGTGCCAGCGATTTGGGAGTGCAATTCAATAAACGAAAGAGAACGCTTCCCTCAAGAATATTAAGTTTGAGTGCAATCTCAGATCCCAAGCTGTGTACAGTGGCGATAACGGTTGCTGAGGGGGGAGGTCGGCAGTTAGTAATTGGTGGCAAGGTAACCTTGGCCCAGTGGCGAGATGCCATGCAAGAAATGCCAGAGTTGCAGCAGATTCCGGAACTTTTTGAAATCAATAATTTTTTACAATACTTTGCGTCACCACAGATTAGAACGGTGGCAACTTTGGCGGGGAACATTGCCAACGCTTCTCCTATTGGCGATACCTTGCCACTATTGCTGGTAACTGATTCTCGGCTGGAGCTGCAAAGCGTTCGTGGATCGCGGATCGTTGCGTTAAAAGAATATTTTTTAGGTTATCGGCAGAGTGTTTTGGCAAAAGATGAATTAATTACTCGCATTTTTATTCCACTACTACCATTAAGACCATCGCTGGCACTGCCGCAGCAGTTAGGGTGGAGATTACGACTTTATAAAATTTCACGAAGAAAAAATCTGGACATATCTACCGTCAGTGTCGCTTTTATGGCACATTTTAGTGATGATTGGTCTACGATTTTAGAAATCCGTGTGGGACTAGGGGGCGTGGCCGCAACTCCTGTGCGTGTACCGCTAGTCGAGGATTTTTTGAGAAATAAATGTTATGGAGAGTGGGGTGAAAAGGAGTGGGAGGAATTAGGAAAAGTATTGCAGAAAGCGATTACGCCGATTTCTGATTTGCGCGCGGATGCCGCCTATCGGATGCAGATTGTACTAAATCATTTTAAAAAATTTTTTCTGGAGTGTAATCTGGAGTGTAATCGGAGGGACAATGAATAAAGAGTCATTAGTGCATGATTCGGCCCATACTCATGTTCAGGGATGTTCCGAATTTATCTCCGATCGTCCAAAACAAGAGGGCGAATTAGTCGTAGATTTTGTTTATAGTCCCTTCGCTCATGCCAAAATTAAATCGATAGAATTGGATATTGCAAAAAAAATTCCAGGGGTGGAGGCGTTATTCACTGCCAGTGATATTCCCCATAATCGCTGGGGAACGGTAGAACAGGATCAGCCTTTTTTAGCGAGCGAATATTGTCAATATGCTGGTGAACCGATTGTATTGGTTGCTGCTACTAACAAAGAGGCGTTACAAGCAGCGCGCAACGCCATACATATCGAATTCGAGCAGCTAGATGCGATTCTCTCTATTGAAGAAGCGTTGCGGCAGAATTCTTTTTTATTGCAGGGCGCTTTGGGCAGTTCGCAGAAAATTATTGCAGGACAGCTGCAAGAATTGGAAGCGGTTTTCACCAGCGCGACTAATCAGTTGCTCGGGGTTTTCGTATCCGCCGGTCAAGAGCATTTATATTTTGAGACACAATCGGTGGTGGTTTATCCGCTTGAGGATGGTGGCGTGATGGAGATTCACGCTTCCACGCAGCATCCCACAGAAGTACAACATGTTGTTGCTCACATGCTGGGTATACAGCTACATCAGGTAGTTTGTATAGTGAAGCGTATGGGTGGCGGTTTTGGAGGAAAAGAGTCGCAAGCGGCGCATTTTGCGGCGTTGGCGGCATTGGTCGCTTATAAAACCAAAAGGGCGGCACGTCT
>JADGBS010000252.1 GCA_015231325.1 Oligoflexia bacterium
ACTTATTTACAACAAATTACCAGAACAAATGCAAAGGAGTTTAGACAGGGCATCTACCGAGATGCTAATAATGATAGCAGGTGAGGTTATTAGCAAAGGGGCGGTTTCACCTGGCACTTTGGGGGCATTGGAAGGAAAAGCTGGGCGTAGTGCTGCAGAAGCTGCTTCTGGAAAAAGCAGGTTAGCTGGATCTAGCTCCCTTCCTGATTTTGTAGAAAATGTGATTGCGAAGAGAGTTGCTGGTTCTGGGGGTAAAGTAAAGTTTGACAAACAGAAAAACGGTACCCCTGGAAATAACCAGGCTCAGAACAAGCAAACGCATGATGCAGCCAAGGCATATAATTTAACCAAAGATCAACAAAGAATACTTCACGATCAAGTTTCAGGTCAGAATTATAGCTACCAAGAACTAAAAGAAATAGCACGGAGAATTAAAGAAGAGGGTCTAAGATGAGTTTGATTCAAATTGAAGAATTTATATCTAAGACATCTCATAATCCTATATGGCAGGCAAAAACTGGCCACGGAAGTTTTATTACTTTTGATATGGGTATAAAGAGTATTTCCAAGAGAATAAATGGAACGGAATACACCAAGGGTGATATTCACCTTTGGATATATATGTGTGATTGGAAAATCTGTTTAAATGGTGAGATTTTGTGTGATAGCAAATTTGAAGATGCTACCAAAGTTAATAAGGAATTAGATAGATTTATCGGTGCTACTCTATCTTTTATTAAAATGGAAGATGTTGGCAAAATAAAGTTCATCTTTTCGAAAGGACTTTCAATCAATGCGGAAAATGAAACAGGATTTTATGAAGAAGATGATGATGTATTTATCCTCTACGCAAAAGGTAAAAATCTTTCATACAATAAAAAGAATGGATTCGTAGTTGAAAGTTCGAAGGATTACTGACTATAGCTAAAATATTGGAATAGATAGTTAAGGAAACCCCACTATTCTCGAAGCTGATTTTGAATATTTTCATACCACCACTAAAGTTTGCTTTGAAACAAATACAGGGAAGAGGGTCATTAAGTTTAGTGCTTTTCAATTCTCCGAATGAGGGTAAATTAGGGGAAAAGGGAAAAAAATACCTGCAAACTCAAATCAATATGTCGTTTCCTGTTTGTATAAATAAATTCAATAAAAAAAGCAAAAGAATCAGGACCCAATTGCGAAAAGATGATACCTAATCTGGTATTGATGTGTATGGCCGGACATGCCAATTGGTCCCACCAATACCAATGCTGAAATAATCATTGAAAATAGCAGAAGGATGTTATTATGGGAAGATATTGCGTATCGTTAATATTTTAAAAAGGAGATGCTATGAATTTTATTTTTACAACAAGTAAGGTCCTATTGTTTACACTATTGTTTTCCAGTTGCGCAACGATGTTCAATAATTCTCCTCAATCCATAAATGTTAATACAGCTGATGGAAAAAAAGATGTTGCCATTCAGGTCACCACTAGTTCTGGCGTTTATACAACGACCATTCCGTCTGCTGTTACAGCAGATGCTAGCAGTAAAGGAGTTACCGTCAGAGTTGTCGATAAAAAATATATACCAACAACCGTTGAAGTTAATCGGAGTGTAACTCCCTCATTTTGGGCCAACTTTTTGTGGGGATTTGCTTTCCCTGTTGGCATGATTGTTGATGCTGCCACTGGTAACATGTGGAAATACGATCCAAACATTATTATTCCACTTGCTCCTGTAGAGTCCAGTAGCGATAAAGAACGGGTTCCAACGTCACTTGATACCATCAAAAATTAGTATCCTTTGAGCTCTTTAAATCCAACAGCCTATCTCCGCTAGCTACGAACTTGGCATTGGTTAAAATCGCACAAACAATAAATTTATCATCGTCCTTATCCTTGGGAATTGCCCTGCTAAGATAAAAAAATATCGCCATAAATAAATTAAGAGCAATAAACTCCATGGTCTCAAAAAAATCTAGTCCCTTATATTTTCTAGCAAGTTCTTCTCCATTCGGTATCTAAAACTACTTTCCCTGCTACTCACCAAAACCTTTTTTTTAGTGACGGATATCCGTCCATCCCATGTACTTGTCCCCAGTGATTTGCGGTATTTATTAGAAACGAAAAGGAACGAAAAGACGAAAAGGGAGAAAAGGTGGGAAAAAAGGGGGCAGGGCAAAAGGGTACCGGGCAAAAGGGTACCTGGGCAAAAGGGTACCTGCAGACTATTTTTAAACTCAATATGTCGTCTTTGGTTTGTATCAATAAAATCAATGAAAAAAATTCTCGAAATTGGTTCCACTACAAGGTCCACTTAAATGTGGGTATTTGTCTCGAAAAGTACCTATGAGTAAATGTCCTTATGGTGGAAACTCGGAACATAGATCACAAATGACATATAGGTTGCAATAGATATCATATATACTTTCTTTTGTAGCGTAAGCGGCAGCAGAGATCGCGCGGAAATTTTTTTATTTTTTTACTGACCTTCCCTAGTCACTATATTTCTCAAGCAATTTATTTTACAAATAAACCCGCCTGTTCGCTGTCAATTTTCTCAAAAGCTGCCGAAACCGTCGTAGTAAAATAGCCAGTGCTATCATTATTTATTGCATTAATAATAATGGCCAAATCATCGTTCATATTTCCAACAGGATGTTCATTTACAAAAATATTTCCAACTTTATCCCATCGCAAAGTAATTTTTTCAGCTGTTTTACTATTGAAATTTACTTTAAGACCTTTCGCTTGAAAAGAAATTACTGAATTTGCTGACGTATTAAAGCTTGGTGTTTTAAAATTTGCCTTCAAAATATCTTCCGCGTGTACTCCCAACATAGGAATGGTATTACTAGCGGCCAAGTCTTCTCTCTCAATAATAGTAGATCCCTGGTGATCAGGTGTGTTTTCTAAGATGCTACTGTCATCGGGATTTGTAGTATATTTGGTGTATTTTGTATGAAAACCATCTTCTGAAATATTTTCAAAAACAATATGGTTGCTAAATTTAGATTTATCACAATAAGTGCTGGATAGTTTTCCTTTTTCTTTCTCACAATCTTTATTAAGCCTTTCTGCAGAAGCTTCATCGTTGGCCTCAACACATACATCATCGATAGTTTTAATTGCAGTCAGTACCTCCTTAGAATAATAGCAGCTCAGACTTTTCGTTGGGAGATTATTATTGCCCTTGTCTTCACTACTATGACCTTCTCCACTACTTTTTCCATTACTGCTGTCTGCCTTACTGTCTCCCTTACCTCCTTCGCAGGAAACTAGAATTAATAAAATAGCTAACATTGATAGTGATTTGCAAAAACTGAATTTCATAAAACCTCTCTCCATTTTGTATTTGTATACGTCAATAAAAATTAGTACAGATATGTGAAAAATCAATCTGTCTCAGTTTCATAGTAATACATGCTGTCCTTATCTCAAAGTAATAACTGCAGACCTATCAAAAAACGCTATCACTTCAATTCATTAATTTGGGTGAAAATTTAAATATTTATTTGGGCACTACAAAAAAACGGTATATGGCGCCAGAATACTAATTCGATAATATGATTCTGGCACCATATACCGTTTTTTTTATAACTAAAATACAATAGTGACCAATGGAATACTTCCAAGCGATTTTAAATCGTATATCACAAAAACCAAAAGTGAGTTGTGTCGCAAGTTCCTTAATAAATAAACTTTGGTGAGCATCCCCATCTATGATATTTAAATTTATTACTTACACAAGCAGATCACCCCCCCCTCACCCACGTGATTGCAAGTCACTATCGTTCCATCAGCAATCGTCCCAAAGACACAACTACCTGCACGTCCCCACTGACCTCCCCTGCGTAAATTGGGAGGTGCGCTATTGGAGACAGCCTCTCTCAATGGAAATGCTCTATCTATTATTAGATAGTCCCCGTCAAGGTCAATGTGGCCGACAGTTGTAAAGGCATCATATCCAATCATGCCCCCCTAATTCACTTTCCAGATTTACATGACCATTTTGACATATACTCAGCAAAGAACCTGTGGTAGTTATAAGTGAGTTAGTGGCAATAAATTTTCTAGACCACTTATTCGAATAATAGCGACCTATACTCCAGTTATCAGTAGATCCACCTGGATTTGAAGGCAATGGTGAAAACACCATTTTTATTCAAAGCAGATGGCAGAACAGTTACTTCATACAGAAGACAGTTTAAATCAATTTTCTTTTGTTCAACTGATCTCTCTACTGAAGATTACTCTGCGAAAGCAAATGCATTTGAAATATTTGAGGTAGATATAAGACAAAATAAAAAAATAATTTTTTTCTTTCATTAAAAAAATATCCATGGTAGGCAGAATTATAATCTACAACAAAAAGTGCCTTACGAATTTTGTCGCGCACGTGAACACAAAGGTTGCCTGGCACTTAAGGCAAGTTAAGGCAAGGTAAGGCAAAATATTTTATAAAAACGCTTCTAAAAAAGGAGTTAGGACCTATTTTACGGAAGAATTATGCATCCGACTCTGGTTCCATTTTCTAATGTGTTCCAACACCCTTGAGTACCTATCGCAGTTGTAATACATTTCCACTTAGAACCGCCCCAGTAATTACAGTGGCTGTCGCCAGATCGTGGCCCTCTTTCGATATAGTCCCACTGAATAAGATTGGTTCCGGCAGCTCCTTGTGGACCTTGTGTTCCTTGTGGTCCCACGAGTCCGGTAGGACTACCAATCCAAACTCCTTCGCTGTTAATAACCTTAGTCCCACCAATTTTCAGCCCACTGTTACTATCTGTAAGTCTGTCTAGTGCCTCCCTCAATCTTGCTACCTCGGCCCTCAATGCCTCCAACTCTTGACGTTGTAAGGCCGCGCGTCTTGGATTATCCACCGCCGCCGGTGCTGCCGCTGGCGCTGCAGCTGCTTCAGTTTTCTCACAGGTTGTTATAAGAAGTGCAACTTGAACTACTAAGACCAGTGATACCAGAACAATAAACACAGGTAACACCTTCACTAACACTAACCAATTTCTTTTTAAAATATTCATGATTAATCTCCTTTCTTTACATTGTCATTCCAATGATTTTTTTAATTTTTCTCTCTCAATTTAGAATTAAAACAGGCCTATTAAACGCGACTAGTTGACGATTTACCAACAGACAACTTCTCCAGTGTTCCTAATGCGGAGGAATAAAAGCAACCGACTGAAACCTGCACATTAAAAAAATCAAAAAGGGCCGCGCAAATTTTGTTGATTAGATATCATCTATGTGAGGTCGCGTGACATTTTTAACTTTCTTTTTTACTTTTTTAAATTCGCTGTCCGTTTGCCTTATCTACCAAAAGTTGTACAATAGACACGAACGCCGTCCGG
>JADGBS010000253.1 GCA_015231325.1 Oligoflexia bacterium
CGGAAATCATGCAGTAGTAAGAAGAACGGGCAGCAATATACTTTTTTTCAACTTTAATTGATAAAACCATAAGGAGAAAAAGATATGGATGACAAGGGAAGCAAAGGCAAGAAGGGTCTGTGATTTAGCCTCCGGCGCTGCTGTCTGCCCGTCTGCTAAAAAGTTTGGATTGCAAACACACTTACTCGGGTATTGTTGGCGGGCTTTGTGCCACTGCCTGCTTGAGAAATTTGTTTTTTAAAAATATTCGGGCAGGCAGTGAATGCACAAAGCATGACAACGGCTTCGGTCTGCCACAAAGTTTAGTATGTGTCAGCCTCTGCCCGAAGGGTGAGGCTGGCACATACGAGTATTTGCTCTGCTCCGCTCTGCCATAAAGCAGGCATACCCGCACGCTTTAGCGTGGGGGTATTTGATTAATCTGCTCGCTTTGCTTTTCGGACTGCCACAAAGTCAAGCCGTCAATTGCAGCCCTGCCGTCTTTTTGGCAGGGTGCAAGGGCGGCGGGTTTCTGCTCTGCTACAAAATCCAGTTGTCAGCCTCTGCCCCGCTTCCAGAGAATCCGCACTGCTAAAAAGTTCGGCGGGGTGAGGCTGGCAACGGGTATCAGCTATAAATCCAGCGTGGCAATCTCTGCCGCCGCCTTTCACCAGAAAATTCGCATTACTAAAAACTAAGGCGGTGAGAGGGCACGCTGGCGTGGAAATGGCGGCAAGACACGCCCGCCTTTTGAAACTCCGCATCACAAGAAAAGTCGGGGCGGGCTGGATTGCCGCCAAGACACAGGAACAACACCGCCACACTCCGATTAACTATAAAATGTCGGGCTTACTGGCAAACACTAAGAAAGTATAAAATCATTCCCCCAACTTTTGCCTGAAAGTTAAGGAATAATTTTATACTTTTTAGAACTTGCTTTTATCAGTTAATCAATTTATGGTTATTTTTTATATGGGCAAACAAATTTTGTGGTGAGATCGATATAGTAGCCCCAAAAACTGACCTGATAAGTTGGGATTTGGGGTGTTATCAGGGAAATATTTCCTTGATAATAGGGAATTTAAGGTATTATCAGGTCAAAAATACTTGATAATCAATGGTTATATACTACCCTAAGAATAACCCAATTGACAAATCTCCATCCATCTGATGTCCCTGCTTTAGCGTTTTAAATTCCTAAAATTTTGTGTATAGTTCGCCCATACCCCTTACAAAGAAAGGAGCGCATAAATGAGTGAAGAGCTACTACAACGAGGATTTGATAAAAAACCAGAGAAATTTGGCAAATGGGATTTCTATAACATTGGCAGCACAACCGTTAGATCTCTAAAAAATTATGGCATAATCCGAAGCGTTGACTATGGAGATGTGGAAGGAAAAAAAGTTGACGCTCTTATCGTCAACAAGAAAAATGTTATCGCAGTTATCGAATACAAACTGCCTAAAGAGTTTAAAACCCCCAAGCAAAAACAAGTTGCAATTGCCCAAGAAATCGTTGTTGCCAGAAAGTTAGGCGCAAAGATAATTATCGCTACCGACTCTAAAGAGAGCGTCTGGGTTAATGTCTTAACAGGCGGTTTTATCAAAGACGAGGATGGGTATAGCATAAAAGTTAATTTTGATAAGGACGACGAAAAACTGCCGTCACTTATTGAAAAAATCAACTATTCAATAAACGATACAAATGACCAGATTCTGCCGAAAGAGCTTACAGACCCAACGAATCTTGCTAAATCAATTTGGCAAGATATTTGGAGCGTTAGCGGAGCTACACCTGAAAATTGTCTTTATACCTTTATAGAGCTATTTATTTTTAAGTATTTGAGTGACCTCGGAATTCTTAAAGGGATTTTTAGTTTCGACAACTTAATGGGTTTGTATGCGGATAATTCGGAAAATGAAATTTTAAAATACTATGCAGACACTATCCGTCCACAGATCAAAGATCTATTCCCAGAGAACACGATTGACCACACGACAATAATTAATGGGACAATATTTGTCAGTAAAGAACAAAAAGCCATAGATGGATATGGGACAGTCTTTAAAAAGGTATTAGGGCAATTCAGGGACTATAAAAAGCTTGAACATATTGATTACGATTTCAAAAGCAAGCTGTTTGAAAGCTTTATGAAAGAAAGCATAAGCAAGAAAAACTGGGGTCAGTTTTTTACGCCTATGAAAGTTGTTAGAGCTATCGAGCAGATTGCAAGAGATGAGATTAAAGAAGGTGCAGTAATTTGTGATCCGGCTTGTGGTGTCGGTAAATTTTTACTTGAGCCAATCAAAAGCAGTCTTGAGCGGTTCTATAAAGTCGATAAATCCGGCGTAACACCTAAGATAACCATTAGGGGCTTTGATAAAGGCTTTGACAAGGATGAGCAAAAGACCATCATACTTGCCAAGGCAAATATGCTTATTTATTTTAGTGAGATAATTAAACAAAATCCGGCACACACAAAAGATTTTGCTAGACTCTTCAATGAGTCTTTTACACTTAAAACCACTTCCATTTTAGGGACATTACAAGATCCTATTGAAAACGAATACGATCTGATTCTCACTAATCCGCCATATGTCACCAGCGGGAGCAGCAACCTTAAAGACCAAATTAAAAAAGACGGCACGCTCTCCAGCTATTACAAAATCAACGCCATGGGTGTTGAGGGATTGTTTATGGAGTGGATTGTCAGGGCTTTAAAGCCTGGCGGTAAGGCTTTTGTAGTAGTTCCTGATGGTATCTTTAACCGTCAAAATGACAAATGCTTGCGTCAGTTTCTTTTAGACGAATGCTTTATTGACGGCATAATATCACTGCCGCTTAACACCTTTTTTACGACAAACAAAAAGACATACGTCTTGTGCATAACAAAGAAGAACCAAAGACTCGAACCACAAACAACGCCAATTTTTACCTATCTTGTCAGTGAAATAGGAGAAAGCCGTGATGTGTATCGGTTTGAGATTGAGCAAAACGACTTAGCCGAAGCAGTGATGCTTTACAATTTCTTCAAAGGTAATAAAAATAATTTCGAGCGAATGAACCGTGACCCAAGGTGTAAGGTTGTCCAAATTGAGAAGTTTGAGAGTGGAACACACTGGTCAATTGATAGATGGTGGACTAAAGAAGAAAAGATTAAATTAGGGATTGAAGAAGATAATAAGTCCATAGATATTTTGAATTTCAGCTCTATTGTATCCGAAATATCGGATACACTTGGTAGTTTTAGTTCACTTTTAAAAGAGGTTGGCGAAAAAAAAAAGCAAATAGCAGAAAGTAAATCAATTTTACTGAAAGATAAGAACTACTTTGAGCTTTTTATAGGTAAAAGAATTACAAAAACAGAGCTTGTCAATATCACAGGTTCATTGCCTATATATAGTGCAAATGTGTTCACTCCATTAGGCTACCATCATAAAAGCAATATTGTTGATTTCAGCAAAAGTTTTGTCATATGGGGTATTGATGGAAACTTTGAGTTTAACTTTGTCCCAAAAGATACCCCATTTGTTACTACTGACCATTGTGGGGCTATACGGATTTTAGATGATAGTATTTTACCAGCATATTTAATGATTGAGCTTGAAAATTGTAAACATAAATACGGGTTCGATAGAGGGTTACGATCCTCTTTAAAAAATATGCAGCCAGTTGAAGTTTTTATACCTATTGATGAAAACGGTAAATTTGATATAGAAGCCCAACAAGAGATAATCGAAAAATATAATGTCGTAACTGAATTAAAAGCCAAAGCAAAGGAATATCAAGAAATATTAGATAATGCCGTTGTCGCAATCAATGATGAATGCGAATATCAAGAAATGGCAGTAAGCGAACTTTTTGAAGTCACCAAAGGGTCTGCTAAGTATACCAAACTATACGGAAACACAAACAAAGGGCAATATCCGGTTTATTCGGCATCTAACTTGTTGCCGCTTACACACATAGATACTTATGACTTTGACGGTAAATTTTTGACGTGGGCAACAAACGGATTTGCAGGTTATATCAAAGTATTGAATGAAAAATTTTCCATCAACGGCGACCGAGGTCTTCTGTTCCCGAAAGTTAAGACTATCAACCTTGACTATGTAAAGTTCATCCTTGAACCTATTTTAAGAAGTTTAGCAAAAGGTCGTAAAGGTGACATGGGTGGCGACGAGTTTACGAAAGTTTACCCTTCAATGGTTGAAAACGTCATGATTTCTATTCCTATTGACGAACATGGAAATAATGACATCAAAATACAACAAGAAATTGCTGATAAATACAGAAAAATAGAAGAAATCAAAAAAGCAATTAGTGTTGAGCTTAAAAGGCTTCAAAACACATCCGTATCGCTTTAAGCAAATATCCTTCCTTTGTTCAGCTATTTGTATATCCAGCTAATGTAACCTACTGCTATTAAATAACATAATCCGCTCATCCATAAAACTCATTGTAATTGGGAACTATTCTCGGTGGGCGGCAACATTCTTATAAATTGCCTTCCCTTCCTGAGTATTAATTCTCAATTCGTCATAATATCCAGACAAAATATCATTCAATATCCAGACAAAACAACTTGATTGTATATATAAAGTGCTGTATCGGTAATTATATGTAAACAAAAGGAGTTGTTCATGAAAGTTAAACAAATTAAACCCAAACACAAACAGTTATACGAACTTTTGAAACAGCACGAATACAAACTTGTTTCCCTTGAAGATTTCAGAAAGCTACTCAACGTATCCCCTGAGAAATACACCCGCTTCAACGATTTAAAAAAAAGAGTGTTGAATGTTTTTCAAACTGACATCAACAATAACAGTAATATTCATATCGAATACAAACTTAAAAAGTCGGGGCGGGATATAATCGCCATTAATTTTTCAATTACAGAACAAACACAACTTGAGTTATTCCAACTTGAGGATCACAAAATCCCTGCGTCTATCATGGATATTATTCCACTCGAACATCTGGACTCCTGTGTAAAGACCTGTCAAGAAATCTTGCATCGTGATGGCGTTGCGGGTCTTAGGTTCTACATCACTGCCTGTAATGCAAACTTCCAGCAGGGTTATTACAGTGAATATCTAACAACTATCTTTAGTTTGCGGCTTTATGATGATTATCTTGATGCACAGGAGTCGATTGTAGAGGCGATAAAGCAAAAAGACATAGCAAAGCATAGGTCAGAACTTCAACAGCGAGAGAAAGCGATGAATGACCATCTAAACAACGTCTCTCATTGCAATGATTTACTTGAGCAGGTGGATACTCTTGAACTTGATGCCTATATCAGCAGGCAAAAACTAACATCTTATGAGAAACAACGGATACAAA
>JADGBS010000254.1:0-483 GCA_015231325.1 Oligoflexia bacterium
AAATTTTCAAGTCAAGCTAACAGCATGGAAAAAAACAAATAACAAAACATGGCAATCAATTTCACCTCTATGGTCCACAAATGAAAAAGACCTAAAAGAAGATTGGCCAACAAAAAGAATGAAAAATCTTAGATCATCAATTATTCTTTTTCCTCATAACGAGATATATCAAACATACAAAGAGGCAGATGAAACGTATATTGGTTCTCTCCAATATTACTTTATGTTTTCTGCTGGTAATAGTCCTGTAAAGTTTCCATTTTCGACTTTTATGGGCAAAAGAATTTGGCAAAAACTATGTGAATAGAAATACAAGCGTTTCGATTTACTAAATTATTAGTTTCCAAAATTGGTTTTAAAATTGAAAAAGAGAATCGTTTTATATACTACGGGGAGAAAATATGATTTTTAATTTGGAACAAGACAGAGATTGGTTTGAATCTGAAAAAGAACGGAATTTTTATTATAAGTTTTTTTGCGGAT
>JADGBS010000254.1:511-5321 GCA_015231325.1 Oligoflexia bacterium
AGATCCTAACAAGAGACTTTCTGCTTTTTACGATCTTCTAAAAACAAAAGATTCTAGCTATGATAATTTGTTAATGCCTAAAGATGTTCATGTGTCTTTCGACAATCATTCTTATCATATCTTGTCAAAAGACCTTTCATCTGAAGAAAAAAGTAGTAATGATCGTGGAGAATTTGCCGACATCCTTATTCAGGATAGAACCAATTCGCTATTGTTAGCAATAGAAGTTAAATACCTCTCCTCTGTGAATTTTAATAAAGATATCATGAGCAATAAAAAACGTTTAGAGAAAGTTTTAAAAAGTGCCATGTTTTACAATATGGGCTTTAGGCATTCCAAACTTGTATTACTAGTAGATCAAAGCAAATGGAATGCTTCAAAGACGAAAGACAGAATCCAGAGCAAAATCGAAGAAGAGAAGGTTAATGTAGCTATTGTGTTTTGGCAGGATATGTTCATGTTCCTACATAAAGAAATGGAAGTAGAGTATTTCATGGGAGCACAGCTAAGTAGAAAGGTTCCTGAAAAACAATTGGTCAGGATTCCAAAAATTGATATTCGGTAGAGGAGCTTAATTACTAAGGGCAAAAAATGAAAATAACCATGCACAGAGGAGCAAAAACCATTGGTGGTACTTGCATTGAAATTGAACACGAAGGAACAAGAATTATTATAGATATGGGAATTCCTCTAATGGATAGTTCTGGAAAGGAAATTGATAAAAATCTGCTAAAAAATCCAACTACAGATAATGGAATTCTTCCCAGAGTTTCCGGATTATACAAAGAGGACATTCCTACTATATCCGCTGTTCTTGTTAGTCATCATCATCAAGATCACTATGGACTTATTAACCATGTTCATCCATCTATTCCAATCTACGCAAGTCAAGGAACAAAAGAGCTGATAGAAATCGGCAACATTTTCTGTGGACCCAAGGTCAACCTCAGCAACATCAAGATTTTTGAACATTGGAAAGAATTCTATATCAATTCCATTATTATTAAATCGTATCTGATGGATCATTCAGGATTTGATGCCTCGGCATTTTTGATCGGAACAGAAAAGAATCGAAATACTATTTTTTATACTGGTGATTTTAGAGCACATGGTAACAAAGGAAACCTTTTCAAAAAAATGATTGGCAATCCTTTTACAAATTTAAAAGTTTTGATTTTAGAGGGAACAAATTTTATCGACATAGTACCAGAATATCCAGATGAAAAATCTGTCAAAAATGCATTTATTAAACTCTTTAAAAACCAAAGTGGCCCGAGCTTCATCTGTTCTTCTGGCTCAAACATTGATCGTATCGTTAACCTCTATAAGGCCATAAGAACTTCTCGTAAAATTCTGGTAATTGATTTATATTCGGCATTTGTTCTTGATAGACTTAAAACTGTAACCACCAGGATTCCACAATTCAATTGGCGTAACATTCGTGTTTATTTTGAAGGAAGCCATAAACATTTACTTGAAAAGACACTTGGAAAATCATCCTATGAAAAATTTGAGTCCCGAATAATCAAGATTGAAGACGTTGCTTTGCTTGGAAATCGTGCTGTCATAAAGATTCCTCCAAATCGCATTGAATCTGTTATGCGAAGAGTGCCAAACAAAACAGGTATGTCAACAATTGTTTATTCTATGTGGAAGGGGTATCTCAAAAACACCACTATCTATGATAAACTTTGCACTAAGCATGGAATGGATTTTAAATATATTCATACCACTGGTCACGCCTATCGAGAAGATTTAGTTATGCTGGCAAACGTACAGAATGAAGAATCTATTATAATTCCTGTACACACATGCCATGGAGATGATTATGAAAAATATTTTAGGAAAGAGAGAGTTGTGAAATTGGAGGATAGTAACAATGAATACACTGTCAAATAAAATAAATCATGAAAGAAATTTATTGTTAATCGAAAAAAAATAACAGGAGGAAATATTTTATGGTTGAGGCAAATGAAACACAAAAGATTAAACCGAAAATTCACGATCTATCCGCTTTTAAACAGGTAATGGAAAGCCGATCGAACCCCCTAGATATTTTTCCATTACCCACAAGTTTATCTTCTAAATTAACAAAAACATGAACAATTATTAATAAATATCACAATGTGCTTGCTTCACGCTAATGTTATAATAATGGTTTTCTCCAATATAACGGAGGCAAGAATAAAATGAAATCAAACTCTAAAAAACAACTGCCCAACTGTGCATCAGATGAATTTGAATATGTTTGTTTAGGAGATAAACGTCTTAAAAGTAGATTGGTAAAATTAACCAACCATTTTTTTGAATCACCAGAAATGCCTATCAATCA
The DNA here is from genome assembly GCA_015231325.1 of Oligoflexia bacterium. GTDB lineage: Bacteria > Bdellovibrionota > Bacteriovoracia > Bacteriovoracales > Bacteriovoracaceae > JADGAN01. The sequence continues at coordinate 2,844 of JADGBS010000254.1, forward strand.
GGCTTGTCATAATTGGGCCGAAACAAAAGCTGCTTACCGTTTTTTAAAAAATGAAAAGGTTAATGAAATAGAACTTATAGAAGCTCATTCAGAAAAAACAGTAGAGAGAGCTAAGCAATATTCGACAATAATAGCTATTCAAGATACCTGTTACTTCAATTACACAAATCACAAAAAGACCGAAGGCTTAGGTTTGATATCAGTATCGAAGGAAAAGAACAATAAGCGATTCGATACTAACGGTTTGATCATGCATACTTCTTTCGCTATAACGACAGAAGGACTACCTCTTGGCATGTTAGATCAGCAAATAATAGCAAGACCAACTTTATCTGCGGAACTAAAAGAACTCAAAAAAAGAAGTCATGGCAATGCCGTTCCTATTGAAGATAAAGAAAGTTATAGATGGATTGAGACTCTTCAAAATTCAAAAAATCGCTTAGGTAATTCGAAAATCCATATGATTACGGAATGTGATCGAGAAGCCGATATCTATGATTTTTTTCTACGAGCATATAAGCTTGAAACTTCAATATTGGTGCGAGCAAAATCTGACAGAATTATTAATAAGACATCCCGTCGTTCTAGAGGACCACAAATACATTTATGGAAACACATGAATAGCCAACCTTCACAAGGAGAAATAGCAATAAAAATACCCTCAAGAGGTGGAAAACCTTCTCGGACTGCACTCTTAAATTTACGATTTGATAAAATTATATTTTCTCCCCCTAGAAACCATTTAAACTATGAAGAATTGTGTAATTTAAAACTCAATGTAGTTTACGTATTGGAAAAACATCCACCAAAAGGAGAAGAGCCATTGGAATGGATGCTTCTAACCGATATTGATGTTAATAATTTCGAAGAAGCAGAAGAGAAAGTAAAGTGGTACTCCTTAAGATACAGAATAGAAACTTTTCATAAAATATTAAAGTCTGGACTTAAAGTTGAAGATTGCCGTCTTGAAACGGCAGATCGCCTAATTCGCTATTTGACTGTTATGAGTGTTATCGCTTGGAAAATATTTTGGATTACATTAATAGGAAGATCGAATCCTAAATTATCATGCACTAAATTTATAGGTGAAGATTGGAAAATACTTTATGCTAAGTTTTATCATACAATGAACTTTCCCAAAAAACCTCTTGATGCAAAAGAAGCAATCCATCTGATCGCAAGATTAGGGGGATTTTTAGATAGAAAATCTGATGGAGAACCAGGAGCTATCACTATGTGGAGGGGTTTGCGGCGCTTATGTGATTTAATTGAAGGTTGGAATATAGCTACAGGAGGTGATAGTTGTGGGTAATGGAAAACCCATGGTACTAATACCATCATTTGCTGGATACCCATCATCGAAGCACCTGCCAATGATGATGCTGCAACTACAGCGAACAACATTGTTGCTGCTATAACTATATAGACAAAAGTAAAAGTGTATGTTGGACGAAAAACAAAAGTTCTTTCTTCTCTCATATTATTCACGACCGTAAATCAAATTTATTTTAAACCCGAACTCGCTTCTTATATCAACCACTTTATTATTATCGTCTTTTAAATAAATATTTATATTGACCAGCATCTATGAGCAATTCTTGTCCATTGTTTTGCACCAAAATCGGTGACCCAGGAAGATGTGAGATAAATGCTAAATTATGATCCCCATTTGCCTCAATCATTCCTCCGATTTCAACAGCAGTTAGATCGCCAACGTCGGCAAAATACCTATTATCCTTCTTGTAGATCCTGATTAAACCAATGCTTGGATTGTAAAAAGTGGTGTCAACCAATTTATCAATCCACCTGTTTTTTTCTGCATCAACAGAAACCCGTTGATGCAGTTTTTCCATATAGTCTTTATTGTTTTTAACCATCCATTCAATCATCTCTTGTGATTTAGGAGAGGAATTAAAGGTCAGCTCGAAAAACTTTTCTTTCAGAGGATTTACAATCTTACCTCCTTCACCCGAATTAGTTAAAATAATCATACATTTTCGGGAATAAAGAAAAGATTAGATATAAATCCATCTATGGCACCACCGTGGCCAATTAAGGTCATGCCATATTTCTCCTCTATCACTAATCCGAGTCCATAATAAAACTTAGCTCCGCTTTTTATACCTGGCTTTCTACGCTTCTCTAGTATATTTTTGTCGATATAAACATCTTCACTAAAACTCTTTTTATCAGTTTTAATTTTTCCATCATTTAATTCCATCAGCACATATTTTGCGAGATCTTCTACCGTAGACCAAATGGCTCCAGCAGGAGCAAGACTGTAAACACCATCACTTATGTCCGGTGATAATATTTTCGTCTCATCGTTATAATCTTGTTCGTGCGGTGAAGCCGCCCCTGATTTATATGCGCTCTCAGTATCTAAAACCGTATGGTCCATTTTCAGAGGTGAAAAAACAAACCGGTCCATCAGTAAGTTATATGCCGTCCTCAAATCATGTTCCTTATCCACTGATC
>JADGBS010000255.1 GCA_015231325.1 Oligoflexia bacterium
GATCAGATCATTCATTAATTTATTTATTCGAGTTTCATTGAATAATCTTACCTTTTGTTCCATACTGATATCTCCCCCTTTTTGTGTTTTTTGAAGATTCCATTATGGAAAAAAAAGGGGGACTTTAGCAAGAACAATATGCCAATTCTCCTATGAAAATGAGGGGTTAGGCAGGTGCGGAAGACCGGTTACACCCAATTCTGAAGCTGTCCTCGATGCAGGTAAGATATCAGTAAACGATATTAATATTATAAAGTTAGATATGAATTAATGGATTTGTTATGAAATTCAAAGATATTAAGTTTTCAAAAGAACATAGATTCTCGATTGGCGTTGACGAAGAGAGCAACAAATACTATATTTCTTTTCCGGCTTATAATGGGATGGTTGAATATGAAGAATATTACAAAATATCTGAACAAGAATATCTTAATTTTATAGTAGATCTTAATAATGCATTAATTTTATTACAAAGATGTAGAGAAAGGAATGAAGAGAATAGGTTGTTGTACCAACCAAGCATCAAGAGAGGATCTCCATGTTAATGGGTAATCAAAAAGTTGACGAAGTTTTATTGCCATAGGCACAAGCACGTAATATCAAATTACTTACTTGCTACAAAGAATACGAAATAAGATCCTTTGTTGTAAAATATTTGTATATATATAAATTTTCCAAAAGATGACGTCATCGATGTGCAAATATATAAAAATGAAAAAAACGTAAACTAATACATACATTAAAAATAAATATCACTGAGTCGGCAGCAAAGTTAATAGAAAAAATTGGTGGCAAGAAATTCACTGAAGTTTTGAAAATCCCAAAAGGTTCGAGACCATTGCCAGAGAGTTATCTTCCTAAAGAACACATCGAATTACATCTTGCAAAGTTTGATGAAGGCGCTGCGAGATTTATGAAGAAAAGTCAGTTTGAAAAATATGGAGCAGCTCAAGCTGATGGAACTTCATTTGTTATTCCCAAAAAAGAAGCGTATCCGTTCCGCAAAATAAATAAACTAATTTAATAGTTCAAATAGATATCAATCAAGGATTAAACTCATATTGGTTATTAGATGATTCCATGGTTAAGAAACTAAAAGTGTTTAACAGCAGTTTGCTGTTATTCGACACTTCAAAAAATAATGATGAAGTTAAAATAGTTAATTTTAATAATGAAATAAATCGTATGGTCAGCAAGAAGCAAAAGCTTACACTTCCCTCAAATACAGGAATATCTTCCATTGCAGTTTATGGCGATAAAATGGTTGTCGGAGGGTATGATGATTTGAACCAAGCACCTACTGGCAGTTTAATTAACCCTGCAAATGCATTTCTAAATATCTATAATCTAACTGGAAATTATGGAATTATTAATAACGTAAACTTAAATGACGCCAAGTCCAACATATCGAAAAAATATGAAATTTTTAAAATCAATGGAGACAAACACAGCGGAGTAACCAAGATAAAAAACATTCCAGATGGTAAGGGAATAATTTTCGCAGGATTTAGATATCGAAAGATAACTCATGAAATAAAAACAGAACCATCATTTTCTTTTATCTATAAATTGAAGCAAATATGAACTAATGAACTCGGACCTAAAAGGCTGAGTAGTTCACCGAAAAACATGTCGTACTTGATCAACAACTTAAAGCAAGCACGCATTGATGAATTACACCGGCAAAATCATCAGATCCAAGCCAATTTTGAACACTATCCAGATGCTTTGGCGGAACACCAATTAGAGGAGCAGTATCGACATAAACAGCAAATCAAGCAGCTAGAGCAGATTATTCTTTAGTCGAATTAACAATGGGATTTGTGGCCCAAAACAGAAGAGAATGACTATCTTATTTATAAGACAAATAAAAAAGTAGATCAAAAAACTTTCTATCCACTAAGAAATTTAAAGCCTCCAGGTAGTTGCTAATACACTTAATTAGAACAAATAAGAAATAAAAAGGTGCCATTAAAAATGGTGCTATGACACTTTTTTAGAAAGCAAATGTCTACTGGTACCTTTTTTTGCTGTACCTTTTTTTGCTATTTGTTTTGCAACTTCGGACTACAAACCCAATTTACTGATGACGCTATTTTCAGTAGTCGTAAAATAAAGTTCATCTCTATCACCAACAATGCCCCCTTGTGCTTGCCGATAAACTATTCCCGATGAATACCCTCTTCCTATCGGAGCAAGGGGAGCAGGATGAGCAGGCGCAGAGAAAATGGTGGTAACCGAGTAGGTTCTTCCTACTGTATCAAACGCAATTTTACGAACCGCATGCCCATCATCTTCTGTAACAAAAAGGGAGTTTCCAACACTGACAATTCCGCTTGGATTATCAAATGTAGCATGACCGCCTGGCCCATCGACGTGTCCAAGCATACCATCTTGTCCGGCGACAAGGGATAGCGCTGAAGTGGTAAGTTCTATTTTATGAATGGTATGATGGTCAGTTGTAAAAAACAGACAACCATCTATTCCACAGCCTAAAGTGTTTGGTTGAGTGTAAGTTATGCCAAGTGGTTTCGCTCCCGCTCCTGGAGCCGCAGCTGGATCTATATCTATGTAACTGGTGTTTGGTCCTGTAAAAGCACCATTTTCCCACCTATCTACTATCGGGGCATTATTATAAAGTATCTTTCTGATTCTTCCGTTGCCCTGTTCAGCAAAATACAACGTTTCCACTCCGCCTATCTGAACATAAGCAATTCCTTTTAGAGCATCATATCCTCCATTAAGGGACGGAGAACCTAAACCGCGATTATTTCTCCCTCTGGCGTTATTTATCGCTCCAGCGATGGTGTCGGTTTGACCATTTGCAATTGTTACTTTACGTACGCGGTTAGAATCCGTTACGTAGGCAAAAGTTCCCGTTTGATCGACAGCTATTCCCCAAATATCAGTAAAGACATCGCCTGGTGGAGGATGATGTCCAGGATGGTTTCTAGGTATTCCTTCCGCTGCTCCACCAGAAATTCTTTGAACCCCACTTCCTCCCCCCGCCGCCCCAAGGTCACCATAAGGAAATGGTGTTTTATAAATCGCCTGATTTCCCCGATCAACGACAAATAGATTGGAATTGCCATCGATGGCCATTCCACCAGGAGTACGAAGCACATTACCCAATAAATTGTGGAAATTATCCTGATTATCATTGCCGGGTAATCTTGATCCTGCACCAACAAGAACACCAACAGCAACAGGTACGACTGGCAATGCGGTTGCGGGTGATACAATTGATGAAGTACCAGTTGTGGCTGAGGACGGTGAGGACTTGGAGGGAGTTACTGCCGTCACTGGTGACGGCGACGGCGGCGACGACGTCGATGGTGCTGAGGGTGCTGAGGGTGCTGGATTTACAGGAGAAACCGGAGATTCCGAATTCACTGGATTGGTCAGACCGGTTGCTGAATTATCGGTGTTGCTACTCCTATTGCTAGCGCTAGCGCTAGCGCTAGTGCTAGTGCTAGTGCTGGTGCTGGTGCTATTATTATCTTCTATAATGTTGGCCTGGTGACCACTGCCACAACCTTGTAGAAAAAAATCGGATATGATTAACACAATTAACAGCAGAGCATAATTTACGTTCACAAAAGTATCCTTAAAAAAATTAAATATTTCTTGAATATTAAGAAATATTAAGTTAAATGCATTGGTCTTTAATTTCTACTCTTACATCTCTAGGATGAGAAACATGTTTCAAAGTAAAATCGGTCGCAGGCCAATAAATCCTTTTTTTAAATACTGAACTTGGATTTACTATCGTTTGTTTTACATTTTTTAATTTTATTTGCTGTCTAGTAAAAAAAATAAAATACCTGGCCCTTTCTAAAAATTCCAAATTGCTAATAGAAAATTTTTGGGCCAGATTAAAACCTTCTTGTATAACGTTTTCTGCTTCGTCAACATAGCAAAATTTTAATAGTGCCAAGACTTCCAATGAAAACATCTCCTCAATGTACAGATGGGATAGGTCCAAATTTCCTTGGGTCTTTAAAAGCTTATTACGATAGTATTGAGCATATCCAAAAAACTTATCCCACTCTTGTTTTCTATAGTGAATCTTTTGTGTCTCTAAGAGGGCCAATACAAAAGTAGGATCATTACCAGTCACTTTATCGAACAACAAATATGCCTGATCAAACCTACCCTCACTAGAAGCAGATAGACCATCAAAATAAAAGGAGTTACTATCAGCAAGTACAATGTCACTTTCTATTAACACCATTATTGAAAATGACATTGAGTTTAGAAATAGTAACCGTAAAAAAAAATTCGTATATTTTATATATTTTTTATATCTTATGCATCTCATATTTTTATATCTTTTTTATCTTTTTTTCGCATTTTTTAAAAGCGCATGGCCAGACCAATTTCTCCTCTGGCGTTATTCACAGCTTCTGAAGTAAATGGTGCCTCCCAATCATGCCCTGCTCCAAGTTGCAGTGCAAAACGTTTTGTAAACCATATTCCAGGTCTTATTGAATAGGTAAGCGCAAGGCGACGTCCACCTTGCTTATAGGTAACGGAGCCTATCCCCAACTGAAGATCAATGTCCATCTCCAGGGGTCTACTGCCAAAAAAACAGGAGTATCCAGTAAAAGGCACCAAATTAATAATAGCATATTCAGAATGAGTAGGGGTTTTTATGGCCAATCCAAACTTAGCTACGTTCAATTCATTAATGGCAGTTTGAGTCATTTCAGTACGAGTAGAATAGTTTTTATTGAACAGCAGCCCCACCCAGACATACTGACCAATTGAATGTTGTGCACTTACCGAGACACCATTAACAACTTCATACGGATTTCCAAACTCTTTATTAAAAGTAACTTCAAATTGCCAAGGGAACACCACCATTTCTTTCTGTTCTAAAAGATAGATCGATCCATATTTGGCAGAACTATTCGGTTGGGTTGGCATTGTTGACTGCGCCGCCTGTATAGAATTATCAGTCTCAATGGCAAAAATATTACAAAGAATACACATCAAACAAATAATGCAATAAGTACTAACACAACACCATTTCATCACCACTCCATATTTTGAAATAATTACTAATTTTTAAATTTCAAATGATTTTTTATTATCAAACCGGATAAACTTTTATCAAACTTCATATGCCGCATAACACTCTTAAGGCAATTTATTAAATTCTCCTCAGCAACATGCATCCCCTTGGTCTTCTCAGTAATGGTTAATGACACCTTGGCCATATCCATTTTTCCCTCCGTTGAAATTTCTCCA
>JADGBS010000256.1 GCA_015231325.1 Oligoflexia bacterium
GAGGAAGTGGAGGAAGTATAGAAAAGTCCAGTTGACGCATAAATGAGAATTCTGGTAATTGCAATTGTTGTAAAATTTCATCCCGCATGCCTTCGTAATGCAATAGTAAAAAGCAACCGCCGCCCCCCGCGCCACACACTTTCATTCCTAATATCCCTTTACTTCTACTGCGGAGCACACCATAAAAATCAGCAACCTCATCTATCACAATCGCTGGTGCCAAGCTTTTTCTAATCTCTCCTTCTTCAGCGATACAAGACAAAAGTTGATCATATTTGCTAGCACGAATGGCCTGCAATCCACTATAGCTGGTGCGCGCAATTGCCTCCAACTTTTCTCGAATTTGATCATTACCATCAAAAAAGGCCTTGTATATTTCCCAATTGTTAGTTCCTGAGTAACGTGACTTTCCACAGTAAATCAAAGTCAGATGAGATTGCAAAAAATGTTGCAAGGAGGGAGTAAAAAGTTGTTCCAATTTGATCTCCCCAGGACGTGGCAGTAACGCTAAGATTCCACCATAAATAGCAGGATAATAATCTTGGTATCCTGCCGGTCCAGCACGTAAAATCCTGCTTTCTACCCCTTTCACAGTATTAATCACCTGCAATGGAGAAACTCTCCTGCCAGTAACCTTGGCCAACGCTCGATAGAGAGTCACTCCCATTGCCGAAGAACCACCCAATCCTGATCCCGTGGGGATGTCACTATCCACTTCGATGGATAAACCGCGTAACGACTCATAAGGAAATTCTAACAAAATCTGTAGTGGAAAATTAAGCACACCCCATTCACGCTGATGAAATAAGACATCTTTGCTTGTAAAATCTTCTGCAACTAATTTAGCATCCTGGCAGTAATCACGTGAACGGAATATAACTGAATTAACTACGTCATCCGCGGCACTCGACAGTTCGCTCTTTTGAATTTTTACACGCACCATAAGCGAGGTGGCCAAATTGACAGTTACCACCTGTGGTACAATCAAAGAGATCGGATCTAAGTCCAGGGTCCCCCCCAAAAGGTCAACTCGTACGCTTCCTTGTTCCACAACTACAACATCTGAACATTGATCTAAGTTACTCCCCATATTTACTACCCCCTCTAGTTACAAGAGAAGTATCCAACACTCCAATAGACGGCCAATTACGAAATTTACCGGCATAATCTAGTCCATGACCGATCACATATTTATCGGGGATATCAAATCCTAAATAATCAACATTTATTGGAAATTTTAAATTAGTAGGTTTTCTTAGTAGTGCAGAAAAAGCGACACTGCTAGGTTTATATGTATGAAGAAATTTAATTAGCACTTCTGCCGTCCGCCCAGAGTCTAAAATATCTTCTACAATCAACAAGTGTTTTCCTTTAAAATTTTTGCCACTACGATCAGCAAAAGGAAGTTCAATCTTAACCTCTCCCGAACTCACGGTGTCATTTCCATAGGAAGAAACTGCCACAAACTCGAATTCCACTGGCATAGTCAAGTGTCGTGCTAAATCACTGCAAAATACAAATGCCCCCTTCAACACACATACTAAAACTAAATCTCCCTTACCTTGATAATCATTCTGAATCTGCTGCGCTAGTTGCTCCACTCGCATTTCGATAGTCTCTTGGCCCAACAAAACCTCTGACACCATCGGGGGCAAAGAATCCTTTCGCCAACTTTTGATCAACAAATCACCATCAACATCACCTATTGCTGTACTCACTACTTATTCTCCTTATTCACTACATTGTTCACTACATCACTACATCACTACATCGTAATCATGTTGCTATTACTACTATTATTGCTATTACTGCTATTATTGACATTATTTTTCAAACAGATCTCTGGAAACTCACCCTTATGCGGCAAAAGATTTGCCTCTAATTCATCGCGTTCGTAATGGGCCCGACACCTTGCAGCATATGAATCTTTGGCCCCCACAACTACTTGCTGATCATTGGCAATAAGCCGCTGAGTACGGGTGGCCACTCCACCACAAATGGTACAAATTGCATGCACCTTAACAATTTCATCTGCCAGTGCTAACAATGTCGGCATTGGACCAAATGGAATTTCCCGATAATCCAAGTTGAGGCCTGCACAAATAACTCGATATCCACGACGAATCAATTTGTTTATTACGGTAATCACCTCCAATTCAAAAAATTGAACCTCATCTATGGCCACAACTCGAGTACAATCGTACAATTTTTGCAATATTTCAACAGCGTTTTGTACCACTGTCGCCGATACAGACTGTGCAGAATGACTAACCACATCTCGATCGTGGTAACGAGTATCAATTGTTGGTCTAAAAACCTGGATTTTTATCCGAGCGATCTCCGCACGACGCACTCGACGAATCAGCTCTTCTGTTTTGCCTGAAAACATCGGCCCAGTAATTACCTCTAAATGTCCTACTGAAAAGTTTTGAAAGTTCGGGGTATTAAGCATAGAAGGCCCTCCTGTTGTTATAACCTGATAATAAAAAAATCAGTGCTTATAAATCAGTGATTACAGATCAATGCTCACAACGAAATATTATATGAACGGGAGTATTACGTAATTTAAATTCTTCTCGAATTCCGTTAGACAAATAACGCCGATAATGCGCAGGAATTCCTTGCGCCAAATTTGAAAAAATCAGCACCGTAGGAGGATCCATCTTCACCATCGAAGCATATTTAATCTTCAACATCCGCAAACGTCCACCACCGACCCCACCACCCCTAATCATTAATGGCTGACGTTCGACCAGTCGCTGCAGACCATTATTAAGACGGGGGGTAGAGATTTTTTTCAAACGAATGATGATCGTCGCCTTCAAAGCACGCTTTAACTCACCAACACATTCGCCACTTTTAGCAGAAAGAAACAGGGTCTGACAATAGCTCCAAGGAAATTTGCTACGCTGCAGTTCTTGCCACTCCTTCCACTTATACTTTTCTTTACGCAAATCCGCCAAAAGATCGATCTTATTCAAAAGTACCAACAATGATCTACCTTTTTCCAAAGCAATCTCTGCTAAACGTTTATCTTGATGAGTGATTCCCGTTGTAGCATCCACCAACAACAAAACGACATCCGCCTTGGCCACGGCCCTCATCGCCCGAATCACCGCCTCACTTTCCACTAAATCTGATACGTCTCGCTTTCTTCTAATCCCAGCAGTATCCACTACTTTTACAGTAGACCAACGATTATCACCGGCCGAAGGCGCGCCTTCGGCCGAAGCTGAGGCTTCGGCCGAATCTGTGGATTCGGCCGCATCTTCGGCGTCACTTCTCAATATTTCCATTTCTCGCTGATCAAAATAAAGGTCAAATGTTCCCTCAACTGGATCACGAGTAGTTCCCGGAATATCACTCACCAATGCCCGCTCATAACCCAAAAGTCTATTCAAAAGAGTCGATTTTCCAGCGTTAGGAGCACCAATTATCGCCAAAGAACAGATCTCTGCTCGGGCCTCTGCTTGATTATCCACCGCATCAACATCCACAGGAGGGGGATTGAAGTAATTCTGTATACCCTCTTTAAGTTCCTGAATTCCACGCCCATGGGCGGCAGAAACCACATAAATCATATCTGGAGATATCCCCAACTTCCAATAATCGTGTTCTAGACCTCGCTGCTTATCAGAATCGCACTTGTTGATAACTATAAAGAATTTTTTCTCGGACTCACGAATAGCTCGTGCAAACTCCAAATCATCGGGTAATAAACCCTCCCGAGCATCCACCACCAACAGCACTAAATCAGATTCCTTGATCGCTCGCTCGCTTTGTACCTTTACTAGCGTCCAAAATTTCTCCTGCGACAAGTGCTTTGCGCTGGTACCAGTTCCAGTACCAGTACTAGTGTTGGTATCGCTTGGATAAAACCCTCCGGTATCAACCAGAATTAGCTCGGTCTTCTGCTTCCCGGCGATCTCATCTATAGCGGTATTAGCGTAAGAAAGATCACGCGTAACCCCTAGGGTATCAGCGGTTATCGCCAACTGCGCTTTGTGCAATAAGCGATTGAAAAGAGTGCTTTTGCCCACATTCGGCCGACCAACTATCGAAACTATCTTATCCTTATCGTCGGACATTTTCTCCTCCTTCGCGCACCTCTTCACGCTTACGCCATACTCGCACCGATTTTTGTGCTCGCGGCAAACCCATCTGCTCCAGAATATGGTTGTTACGAAACCACTTAGGACAAACCTTCACGTGCAGATTTAGAAAAATTTTCCCCCCCAATAGATCCTCAATTCTTTTTCGCGAACGAACTCCGATCTCTCTAATCATTGCTCCCGATTTTCCCACCACAATCGCGCGCTGAGAGGGACGATTAACAACAATGGTCGCATCAATACTGGCCACTACGGGTTCATCCCTATTCCTATCTTTATCTTTATCTTTATCTTTATCTTTATCTTTAAAGTCATCGATAACCACACCCATCTCGTAAGGGATTTCTTCATGCAGCAAACAAAATGCCTGCTCACGAATATATTCACCGACAAAAAATCGTTGATTCTTATCGGAAATATCCCCATCGCGGTAGTGATGTGGACCTGAGGGAGCAGTATCATATAGGGCAGCAGTCAACTCATGGACTCCATCGCCGCTAACAGCGCTAAGCATAAACACTCGAGTTACCACCATCTCCGGAGGAAGAAATTTTTTCAGCAGATCAGTGAGTGCAACAAGCTTGCGTCCGCCCTTGCCGTCTCCGTTCTCTTCCAAAAGGTCACTTTTATTGAAGGCCACCCAAAGTGGCTTACCTTTAAATTCGCTAAACTCATTTTCCTGAATAAATTTTTTGCAAAAAGTTTTCAACTGGTCCACCACATCACGCGAAATATCCAGGAGCAATAAATTGAGATCGGTTCTTCTACCGGCATCTGCTGCCTGTTGATTCATCCGACGATTGAACTCCTGATTTGAAAAATGTAATCCAGGGGTATCGATTAAGACTACCTCCACCCTATCAATGGTAAACACACAGTTAAAATAATTCCTGGTGGTCTGCGCTTTGGGGGTAACTGCTGAAAGATCTTGCCCGATCAAATAATTGATCAGAGAACTCTTACCTACATTCGGTTCACCAAATACCCCCACCCATATAGAGCGATTCTCTGGGTGTTGATTACGCAATAACATGATGCACACTCCTAATTTCCGTACAATATTTT
>JADGBS010000257.1 GCA_015231325.1 Oligoflexia bacterium
TATTGACTCAAAATTACTGCCATACTAAATCTTATTCATACATGAAACTAATAATAAAATACTCTTTTTTCGAAGAGATCAAGGAGGCAATAAATGTACTGACCCATTTAGACGAATACAATTATCTTCGTTCTTTTATCTTGCCCACTCCACTGTCCATCTTTTCCTTTCTCATAAACAAAAATATTGCTATTAAATATACTGCAAAATTGTGGTCAAAATTTGAGGCCGATGTTCAGAAAGCATTTAAGGAACTTAATTTAAAAGATCCAGGTATTATGTCCTGCTATCTTCATGGGATGTCCTGCCAAGGATGGTTTGATACAGATGACAACTCAATTCATGTTCGCTTTCCTAATAATGGTGGAGATAAAGAACTTCTAGACACAATAATCCATGAAATACTTCACTTGGCCACATACGACGATAAATATGACTACGACCAACGAGAGGAAATGGTCGACAAAATTTTGGCTAAACCTCAGTTTAAGAAGATCTTGGCTTCCTAACCATCTTAATAATAATTCCAAACAGTGCGAGAAAGAGCAAACATAAGTTAGTTTATCTGTGGTGTTAAACTAAGGAATGCCATTAGACTTTTTGCCAGACGAAGACCCACGTTCTAGAATCAAAAAACAAATTGAACACGCCACTTCGGGAGAGTGGGGTCAAACAAATGCTGAAGTAGTTGGTAGTGCAATAAATGGAATATTGGAGAGTGAGGTTTCACTGGCGAATGAGTCTCCAGAATTATGGTCTTTGTCAAAGAAGGCGGAATTAGAATTACCGGGATTAGATGAAGAAAGTTTAAGGGTCTTAAGTAAAAAATGGACAGAATTTCATAAGCGATACCAAGACCTAAATAGATTTATGAATCTAATAGCAAATTCTACTGAGAATACAAATACATGGCTTAAGTTTGATGCAAATTTAGGATTATTAAAACAAAACTTGTGGACTTGTTACACAATATATCTAGACGGTATTCATGTTCCCATCAAACTTGATAGATATACATTTGGTGTACAAGTTAATCCAAAGCGTGAGCTATTGTCGGAAGAGGATATGGAAAAATTAGTTATGGCTTTAGCTGGTGGACTTGGTGAAGAAATTGGTACTGAGGAAGATGCTTTATCATCCATTAGATATGAGAGAAGAAAGGTTAATACAGAAGAATCCATGGCGTTGAATTTATTAATAAGTGATCCTCATGGTTTTAGCCAGATATTTGATAAGGAGAAAATGGAAATAACTGATCCTGATAGGCTGATGACTATTGAAGAAGTTGCTGATTGGCAAAATATGGTTCAGGAGTTGGTTAAGATCGGTAAGAAAGGAGTGATTGTCGGCAGGCCTGGCTTTGGTAGCTACAAAAGATTTGAGGGTATTTTTCAGTTTGGTCTTGGTTTAGCTTTAAAAATAACTAGCTTAGATAGTGCTGGTAATGGAGGGAGTAGTTTTAGTATCAATGTTCCTGCACCTATCCATGTTGGGCAAGAGATCCAAGGGCATGTAATTTGTAGTGTTTCTCATATGCCTAGTATGGATAAGACTTGGGCACATATTGGCCACGGGAATGAAGACTTGTATTGGTACAAAATGGCAAAGCGAGGCGTTGAATAGAAGACGCCATCTCATGCGTACATGTTTCTAACAAGCTCCCTCACCCCACCCAAAGAATATGATATGGATTGGTGTATCCTTATATATTTATTGTATATATCTTGATGCGTAGGTAGTAAAGATAATCTATAATTCAAAACATGGATAATCAAAAAATTCTTGACGGTGTTGGTCATGATCTTGAGAGAAGCAATAACTTGTTGCACCTGACTGCCAACGAAAACCAGATGTCAAACACGGCAAGATCTTTCTTGGGATCAAAGCTGAGTGAGAGGTATTATTTTGGTTCTGGTGATGAAAAGAGTATTGTTGATTTTGGCCATCTGGTTGGTTTGGGTCTACCTGGCTGTGCAGAGTTGATAGGTAAAGCAGAAGAAGCTGCCAAGAAAATGCTTCATGCAAAAGCCGTGAACTTAAATGTTTTATCTGGTGTCCACGCCATGATGTCTGCAATCTTGTCGGTTTCTCGAGTGAGTGATGGAGTTATGACTGTTCCAGAAGAATCTGGTGGACATTTTGCCACCAAAGGAATTGTAGAAGTGATTGGAAGGAAGCACTATTATACTGACTTCGACTATATTAATCTTCGTTTTGATACTGCAAAAATTGCCAAAAGTGTCAGGGGCAATGATATAAAAGTAATTTATTTGGATGTTTCTTATTACCTTAATCCGCACAACATCAGAGAACTCAGAGAGGCAGTTGGCAATGAAGTGATCATAATTTATGATGCCAGCCACACACTTGGATTGATTATGGGAGGTCAGTTTCAATCACCGCTTGAGGAAGGGGCAAATATAATCTGCGGCAATACCCACAAAACCTTTCCTGGTCCTCACAAGGGATTAATTGCATTTAGAGATCAAGACCTAGCTGATTCTGCCAACGCAATAATAAATGCCTGCTTGTATTCCTCACCCCACTTAGATCACCTGCTCGCTTTATCAGTAACTATTTTGGAAATGGAGCAATTTGGAGAAGTATACTCAAAACAAATTGTTGCCAATTCCAATGCTCTGGCAAAATCTTTGGTTAGTTTGGGATACGAAGTCCGCAAGTCAAATACTGGAGAGTACTCACACAATCATCAAGTTCATTTGTTTGTTGATGAACTCGGAGACCGCTTGGACTTATACAAAAGACTCCTAAACAACAACATCTCTACTCACTTAGAGGGCACCGAGCTCACTGATCATGGTTGGTATATTCGTCTGGGCACTGCCGAGCCGACAAGACTCGGCATGAAGGAGGCAGAGATGGATATAATTGCAAAAATTTTAGATCAAGCTCTTAAAGGACAAGTCGTAAAGAGCAAAGTTACTGAGCTGGTTAATGAATATTGCCAGATTCATTATTCTTTTGATATTTGAAATATGTCATATTTTCAATCTAGTTCAGGCAAGGTGTTCTTTGGAGAATCAGGTGTCGGTGATCCATTGGTATTTATACACGGCCGAACACTTGATTCCAGAATGTGGAAACCACAGGTAGATTTTCTCAAGTCTAAATATAGATGCATTACTTACGATCTAAGTGGGTTTGGTAAATCAGATCTACCTAAAAACGGATATGACCCTGTTCAGACTTTGAAAGAGCTATTTGACCATCTAAATCTATCAAAAGCCACGGTAATTGCGCTATCGCTGGGGACTCACGTTGCAATAAACTTTGCACTAGAATATCCCAATTTTATTAGCAAATTAGTATTGATGTCTTGCACCGTTCCTGGCGCTGAAGCTAGTAAAGAATTTATGGAGGATTGGGATAAGGTTGAAAGTGCCGGAAACATAGGAGATTTCCTTACAGCAAAAGACATGTGGTTAAACTGCAAAGCATTCCAAAACCTCAAAATCAACAACAAAGACAACTACAAATTATTCCTTGAGATGATAAATGACTACACCTGCTGGGACATTCACAATGCTCCAAGCAAACTTTCTAGACCAGGCGTCGTTGATAGGCTGGCAGAGATAACTGCATCAACTCTTGTGGTTAGTGGCGAAAAAGACTATTCTGACTTTGTTAAGAATGGAGACCTGCTTGGATCCAAACTACCAAATTCAAAGGTGGTCAAAATCAAGGAGTCTGGCCATATGATTAATTTTGAATTCCCAGATGTAACAAACAAACTGATTCTGGATTTTCTTTCAAGTTAAAATAACCGAGCAATCTTGTAATCTGTGCGCAAACCGGTTCTAGGATCTCATCGTCAAGACCCTCCAGTAACAAACCCTTCACTTGTCAGCAATTTGAGGATAGTATTACTGGGAACTATTGTCGAAGTTACCGGTTAAATTCAGACGAGTCTTGAGAATGTGGCCAATTGGTGCTATTTTTTGATAACTGAAAGTCATTATATAATTAAGATAATGAAATATCAAAAAGGTTTAGATGATTGGATTAAAGGAAAGGTAAAAGTACTGTTTATTACTGGCATCTGTGGAAGTGGAAAAACAACTTATGCTAAAACTATTGCAAGGGCAAACGGCGCGAAACTTATTGAACTTGACGAAGTACGAAGAAATATTAAGTCAAAGATTGCGCCGATCAGTGACATTGAACAAAAATCAAATATTATTGTTTCTGAAGCGCTATTGAAAAGTAATGAAAAGGTGGTCGTCGAAGGGGTTGAAATCTTGTATTGTCAGCAAATAATTAATAGTGAAAAGTTTCCATTGATTATTATTGACGAAAATCTCACATTGGTTGCTTGTCGTGCAATTTATCGAGACATTATTGGTTATAACGCTTTGAAACGACATCCTGAAATCAGATTATTGTCCGAGAAAATTCATTATATATTCGAAAATGTTGTAATGAACTATACTAAATGGAACTACGGCAGATGGAAGGCTGTTAAAGAGATATTAAAGTCCAATGCGTTTAAGAAGCTAGTGTAGGTCGTTATTCAGTTTCGTTCCACCCATTTAAATGTTCAGATGTATGCCAAACCTGGTAAGGATAAAACGGATGACGATAATTGGATGTTTGTGAATTTGTCTGAGTGCTTGCTTGATTGTAAAACCTTGGATGTCTCTTTTGATGATTGACTTTGAGTTTTGTTGCATGTCGCCTATCAAGCTATCTAGATGTGGGTGTCTGGGTTCAGGTAGTTTATCAAGATCAAAAAGTTTTACCTCCTTGGCTTCGCTGTTGGTTTTAGCTTCTCCGCCAACAATTACTGCAAATAGGTAGTTTTTTTTGACTGCCTATGTGGGTGTATTCTGCGACTTTTCTAATAATCTTTACATTAAACCCGCTTTCTTCTTTTGTTTCTCTCACTGCAGCTGTTTCTGGTGATTCTCCCTTCTCAATTCCTCCTCCTGGGATTACCCAAATGGGCACATCTCGCCTTTTTACCATAACAATTTGCTTCCGATCCTTACAAAAGGCTATTACAGACGATCCATCCATATCTGAATTGTACTGCGATTTGGATTGTGCATGATGAAGACAAGGTATCATAGACACATAATATATGCTATAATGATGTTTCTCATTGTTCGGAGTCTGTGGGCCTGGTATTTCTGTTACGGATGATTTGATATTATT
>JADGBS010000258.1 GCA_015231325.1 Oligoflexia bacterium
CGATGCTCGAGGCCTACACACGATATGCGGATTCCGCGACAATTTGTCACGGTAGAGTGGTCTGGGAGTGCCTAAGAGGCGATCTTTCCAGCAACAAAGAAATATTGGTACTGGGGGATTCTTACACCGCTGTGCTCAATATTTATTTTGATCAATTGGGCAAAGAGCATGGTTTCAAGGCAAGAAACATTACCGCAAGCAGTTGTGTTGCTATTTTCCCGATTTCGATTACGAGCGCACTCCAGGAGAGTGCGCGGAAGGCTTGTATAGAGCAAATAGAGAACGCAAAGAAGTATCTTGTAGCAGCCCAAAATATTTTTCTTGCGGCAAGGTGGGGCTTGCACCTTGAATTGGTTGAATTTAAAAATTCAGTAATAAAATTTTTGGAAGATCAAAGTCTGGCTAAAAAAAATATCTATTTATTTGAGCAAGTGCCAAAATAAAACAGGAACCCTTTGCGCCTGATGTGATTTCAAGCACTTGGGTTGAATCCTGAAATGGCGGTCGATCCTAGATATCGTTGGGCAAACCTATGGATTAAGGAGGCTGCTGCAAATTTTTGAAATGTCACAGTTTAAATTTTGAGGAGACGGGGTTGTTTGAACGAGCACTGGTTTTTGACAAAGAGTTTATTTATATGGACGAACAGCATCTCAATGAAATAGGCTCCGAATATTACAGCACAAAAGCTAGTGCTGTTATAAAAAATAATGGATTAGCGAATGCAAATTTTTTTTAAAATTTTTAAAAAAAGCAATTACGTTAAGCAAGTTCTTTTACTTTTGTCCGGTTCAGTGCTAGCTCAAATTTTGACATTAGCAGTAACACCAATTTTGACCAGACTCTACACTCTCGATGCGTTTGGTGTTCTGGCGGTTCTTTTGGCGATAGTTTCTATATTAGCCCCTGGAGTTGGTGGCCGTTATGAGGCTGCCATTGTTATAGTAGCCTCAATCAAAGACCGTAAGTCACTATTTGTTGTTTCGATGTGGCTGGTTTTTCTGTTATCTAGCATCTTCCTTCTTGCAATACTGATTAGCCAAGAATCTATTGCCTCACTAATAGGTGCAAGCGCCTTGGGAGAGTGGCTTTTGGTTGCGCCATTTATGCTGTTTCTTATAGGGTTTGTAGCAATTTTAAAGGCGTTTTCTAATGCGGGAGAAGATTATTCGCTTATCGCACGTTCTGCAATATTGCAGAATTTGATAGTGGGTGTTTTGGGAATTGCTTTTGGATATTTTGATCTTGTCGAAAATGGGTTGGTTTTGTCAAGTATTGGTGGCCTAATTGTGGTTTGTGCTTATATGGTTAGTCGAGTTAATAAACTAAATAAGTTTGATATGCGGCTTCGTGGCAATGACTTAAACGTGGCTTGGAAATACAGAGATTTTCCACTGTTTAATGCACCTTCAAGCATTTTGAATGGGGCGATGACTTCGCTACCTGTTTTTTTTCTCGCTAAATATTTTACGGAAGCTATTGTCGGTCAATATGCACTTCTTATTCGAATGGGTACCGCCCCTCTAAGTTTGATTGCAGAATCCGTCTCGCAAATAAATCTTAAGAAAATTGCCACTTTGATAAATGAGCAGAGGGATCCGTTGCCCCTTTTTCTTAAAACTACTTTAGTTTTATTTGCTATCGGTGTTGTGCCTGGCTCGGTGATCTGCGTTTTCGGACCGGAACTATTTGTTTTGGTTTTTGGGCCTAAATGGAGGATGGCTGGCGAATTGCTAGCTATTCTAATGCCTTCCCTTGTGGTTCAGTTTGTTGTTTCTACTCTAAGTATGTCAGTCGTTGCTACAGGTCGTTTGAGACTTCAAGCAGTTTGGCAATTTATTTCATTGATAGTTACGTCTGTTGTCTTTTACTATGCAGCACTGCGGGGTGATATATTTGATTTTTTTAGAATGTTTATGGTGAAAGACATGAGTCTTTATATTCTTTACTACACCATGCTGTTGTTTGCAATTAAATTCCCTGTAAAAAAATCTATTTAAAGACGAGTTATATGGGTCGACTAAAAATATGCGTTCTCGGTTCTCCTGACGGATTGTATACACGAATTTGTATACACGAATGATTGTAGACAAGTTAAGGAAGAAAAATATTGAACATGCTTTGATTCTGGAATCGACTAAGTCTAAGCAAAAAACTTCTTCATTCTGAAACTATTACAATATTCTGATTAGAAGATAGCGTCTTCATTGAATGAAGCACGCTATGAATCCTTGCTGAAACTTAGTGCTTTTACAATTGGTGAGTTTTTGAAACAAAAGCTTTACGTTTACCGTTCCTTTTATAAATTATGTTAAACACTCAGGCATATTAAGTCGGCTGGCTATGATATTGGTATGTATATTCGCTGATGTTGGGATAATCGATCAAGATATTATTTCTGTATTCAATACTTGTTGTCTTAATTCGCATCCTGCATCGTTGCCGAAATGTAGGGGTGGAGGTGCCTTAATTAATACATTGTCTCAAGGGCTGTTACCATTAAGTTAAGCCTCGGTTCATATAGCGACACCTGAGATTGATGCGGGAGATATATTAAAGGAGCTACAGTTCCGCCGAAGCGATACATACGAATCCATCAATCTTCATTTAGCAGAATTGTGTACAGAGGCTATGGTAGACGTTTTGGTTAATATTTTAAATGGTAAAGCTGGGTTAGATGGTGAGCTAAATAATGGAGTGCTTCATTGTTGGAATGACTGTACACTTGAAAAACAGCGTATTGCTCTGCGTATTTAAAAATAATCTTGAAGTCTCTTTGAGAAGGTATAAATCCAGATGCATGCTTTACCCACCTAGATTTCTGATTTTTAAATTTGATGCCTCCCTGGATTATTAATCTGTTGAGCCTAATCTGTTGGGCCGATATTGGAGCGTATGTACGCTTGCAATTTAAGTAATGATCCACGCATCGCAATTAGCCCAACTGCATTCAGTTGGCTGCGAAGCAGCCAAGAAAGAGCGATATGGCCACTGCTTTACCCTACGCGTCCTAGCGAACGGTAAGCTGGCACTTGGGTTGAGGAATGATGTGCATCATATTACTTTAAAGTTAGAAAGCGCCGCCTTTAATTGCGCGAACTTCGATCTAGCTTATACAGTATGGGATGCTGCTGCCGAAGGTTGGCATTCTGCTTTAGGTTCCTCGTGGACGGTACCGGGTGTTGCAATTTTGACGGTCCCGCTGATTATGCCGAAGGCATACGGGTTTCATATTGATTATGACATCCTTGGATTGTCGTATTGGATGCTAAATCGTGTTGAGGAAATTGGTCGGACAGATTTAGATAGCTATCAGCGTTTTCCTGCTACCATCAAGCCACACCTTCAAACACTGTTATCTTGAGCGGCCGGTAGTTGATGAATGGTTGCATATTCTGAGCCAGATTATAAAGCGAATGTGGCCTAATAATATTGAACTTAAGCCGCATAACTTTAGCATTAAGGTTATGCCCACGACGTCGACAGCCCCAGTCTGTACGCCTTTAAATTCTGGAGGGCCATTGCTCGCATGATGGCTAGACACCTTTTCAAGTGGTGTGATGTATGCTCTACCTTGCAGGCACCTTATATATTAAGTTAGCATCGCGCAGACGGATACATCCTATAAATTCATTTAATACTTTTGAATGGATCATGATGGATCCATCAGAACACAATAATTTGACCAGTGCGTTTATACTTTATCTATAGCAATATCGACCCTCATAATGCCGGTTATGAGCCCGAAGACCAGTGCATTCGACAATTGATGCAAATACATTCATGGGCGCGGCCACGAAATAGGGTTACATCCCAGTTATGATTCATATCATCACACCTGAATTAATTCGCCAAGAGGCTGTTCGACTTCGGCGCATTTGTGACAAAGAAGGCATAGAGAGAGGTGAATGGGGTGGGCCGGATGCATTATCTGAGATGGGTCAACCTACCACACTGCAAGCATGGGGTGTTCCGCAATGGATTACGACAGCACTCTGAGTTACGCAGACCGACCGGGTTTTTGGTGTGGTATATGCTTCGAATTTCCTGCCTTCAACCATGTTTCACAACAGAGTCTACCGTTTCTCTACCGTTTCGGATTCGGCCGCTAATTATGATGGAATGCTCGGTAATTGATGACGGATATCTTGGGTTTGGTGTTGGGTCGGCGGCCTTGGAGAAGGGGATGGCGTTGATGAATGTGTGCAAATGTGTTAACGGTTGCTTTACTTTGTTATGGCATAACTCACGGTTGGTTACAGAAGATTATCGGAGCTTTTATCAAAAGCTTGTTATGGGTACAATAAAAAATGCTTGAGATTTCATTTTGGTTGCTTTACTTGACTACTCTGCTGATCGTGGGGCTCTTGTTAAAGCTAGCTGGTGAGCAGGTTAACCGTGTTTCGGTGGTCAATATTGTAGCGCTATCAATATATGCCTTCTCAATCGTCGGAACTGTGCCACTTTTTTATCATTGGGATGAGTATCGTGTAGCAACTGGAGTTGTTGATCAAGAATTGATTTTTGTGGTTTTGCTTTATTCCTCGATAAATCTTACCTTTGTGTTGCTTGGTGTCATTTTTGCGAGGGGTGTCATCGGATTGAAAGCGGTTGACTCCTCTGTGGTCACTAGGAGTCTAGGTCAGAAACAGATTTTGGCGCTACTTGTATTGTGCGCAATATCCGTTGCCACTTTGTTTTTGTATATCTCGCAACTGGATAGCGTGGCACTTTTTGTTGCTATCATGTCAAGCGCAAAAGAGGCAGCAAGTGCACGTAGCCTAATGGGAAATGATTTTTCTGGAAAATATCACTGGTATCAATTATTCATGTATGAAATAAGTCAGTTTGTTGCCTATGCCCTTTTTGCCGATTGGCTAATATCTAAAAGGAAACGTAGTTTTATTTACTTTAGTGTATCGTTTTTTATTGCAACTTTTATTGCGATCATGGCAATAGAAAAAGCGCCAATGGCTTGGTTTTTAATAGGATTGTTTTTTGTTTATATCCTGACGAAAAGAGACGGGATTATACCCTTAGGCGCATCAATGAAATTTTCGTTAATTGTGGTTGTTATGCTTATGTTAATGTACGTCCATTTTATGGCATCCAGTGATCTGGAGAGTGCTTTTTTTAGCATCTTTTCAAG
>JADGBS010000259.1 GCA_015231325.1 Oligoflexia bacterium
TTAAATAAATTTATTCGTACGAACTCAGGTGAGCGTTGGTAGAAAACTTCGGACGCCAATTTTTTGTGTAGCTGGAGTTATTTTTAATCACATTTATCTATGGTCATCTTCAAAAAATTAATTGCTATATTTACTATTTTATCTTGTTGTGACAGACGTGGCAGCAGTTTGTTGTAATAACGAAAGATATTCGACAAGTGCGCACAAATTATTCTCTATGACAAATTCTTGCAAAAAATAGGTATTCAGTGGAAACTGAAAGCGTCAATTTCCTACGTAAAAAAGGGTAAAGGTAAACAAAAAGTAATATGTTTTTAGTCATACTTTTATACGCCTTGTTTGGTAGTTTGTTTGTTATCAGTAAAGGCACATTAAAATTTGCAGGGCCATTTTTTTTTATTGGTTCAAGGATGATGTTTGCTGGTGTCTTATTATTGGCCTATCAGGCCATTGTTGCCCGCAAATCATTGGTAATCAACATCAAGCAATTGGGTTATATGGCGCTATTGGGAGTAGTAAACATATATCTCACCAATATATTCGAAATTTGGGGCCTTCAGCATATGGTTTCCGCAAAGGCCTGTCTGATATATAGTTTGTCTCCATTTCTTTCAGCGATTATTGCTTTTTTTGCATTAAAAGAGACTTTATCCGTAAAAAAATGGGTAGGGTTGTTTGTTGGATTGCTGGGGTCAGTACCTATATTCACTGCGCAAACTATGCTCCCGGGGCATTTTTCTGGTGCATATTATGGAGCACCTGAGCTAGCGTTGTTAGTTGCTGTCGCTTGTAGTGTGTGTGGATGGATCCTTTTGAAAAAGATAGTAAACGATTTAAAATGCACCCCAGTGTTGGCCAATGGCGTGAGCATGTTTGTTGGGGGTGGCATGGCGCTGATTCATTCCTATGTATCTGGCGAATATTGGACTCCTGTACCTGTTACATCCCCATCTAATTTTATCCAATATTCGTTAGCGATGTGCCTTATTTCTAATATAATTTGTTATAATTTATATGGACACTTATTAAGGTTTTATAGTGCTACGTTTATGTCATTTGCGGGATTAATAACTCCAGTTTTTGCTTCACTGTTTGGGTGGTATTTTTTAGAGGAACCGGTAAGCTGGAATTACTTAATATCAATAATAATCTTTTCAATCGGGTTGTTCATTTTTTATCAAGAAGAAATCAAAGACAATTACTCTGCTCGAAATCACCAATATCTCTCAGAAACATAAGAATCAATAGCAAATTTTATTCGGATAAGCACGAAATACTGACCAATCTTTGTTGTCTTTGCTATAATCACCGCTGGCATCAAAAAAACATTTAAAACAATAGTCCGTATGCGGAAGACTATATGACAAATTATCGAATTAGAGATCTTGAAAAAAAGATAGTACATCATAAGTTAATGTATTATGAAGGGAAACCAGAAATTAGTGATAATGAATACGATTTATTAGAAGAGGAATTGAAAAAGTTAGACCCCCAAAACTATGTTTTGGATTTGGTGGGCACGATTTTAAAAGGTGAAGAGAAGAAAAATAAAGTTCTTCATCAAAAAAAGATGCTTTCGTTAGATAAAACTTACGATATTGATGAACTAAAAAAGTGGGTTGGGGATAAAGAAGTAGTTAGTACTTATAAATTGGATGGTGTAAGTTGCTCACTAATGTATCGAAAAGGAAAATTGTATTTGGCAAAAACCAGAGGAGATGGAACTTTAGGCGAAGATGTAACTGATAAAATTTTATGGATCGATTCAATCCCCAAATATTTGCAATCAAGTTTAGATTTAGAAGTTAGAGGGGAACTTTATTGCGAAATGGAAAATTTTTTAAAACTTGCTAATGAAATGCAGGCGAAAGGATTGGAACGTCCAATGAGTCAGCGAAATATCGTGGCCGGACTTATGGGCAGAAAAGATCATTTGGAGTTATGTCATCATTTGCAGTTTATGGCATTTGATTTATTAACTACGACAATAGATTCATTGGCATCACTTAATATTAAGAGCGAGTTAGATAAATATGTTTTTCTGAAGAGTGTGTTGTTTGATATTCCGGAAGCACTGGTCAATACTGATTGGAAATCTGTAGAAAATATATTGTCTGAAACCCAATCATTTATGTCTGCCGGAAATTATCAAATTGATGGCGTTGTATTTACGTATAATCAGCTAGAGTTACAGGAAAAATTGGGAGTGACTAACCATCACCCTAGATATAAATTAGCATTTAAATTTAGAGGAGAAGAGAGGGTTAGCACTGTAAAAAACATTGAATGGTCAGTTTCTCGTAATGGAATATTGACTCCTGTTGCCGAAATTGAACCCGTGATACTGTCTGGAGCAGAAATATCCAGAGTCACTCTACATAACTGGGGCATAGTGAAACAATTCGGGATTCGAGCGGGGGATAAAATCAGGATAGTTAGATCAGGAGAAGTTATTCCTAAATTTGTTGAAGTAGTTAGTTCTTCATCTGTACAGCATGAAGATATCGAGTATCCCAAAGAATGTCCAAGTTGTGGTCAGGCGACGTTGGTAAAAGAAATTAGACTTGTTTGTGAAAATAAATTTTGTCCGGAGAGAAATAGAGACCAAATTTTAAATTTTATTCAAAAAATTGGGATTGAGGATCTTAGTGTTAAAAGACTAGAAGAATTAATGCGCGCTAATCTGGTGAAAGAGATTCCTGATTTGTATAGAATCACTAAAGATGACCTGTTATCCTTGGATAAAGTTAAAGATAAATTGGCCAGCAAATTACTGGCATCGATAGCAAAAACGAAGAATGTAGACCTAGTGGTTTTTTTATCTTCTTTGGGGCTTACAGGAGGAGCATACAATAAGTGTGAAAAGGTAGTTCGTTCAGGTTTTGATACTTTGGAAAAGATTAAAAATCTTACGGAATCTCAGTTAATAAAAATTGATTCTTTTGCGGAAAAATCATCAAAAGAATTTGTCTCTTCTTTACGTGAAAAGCTAGAACTAATCGAAAAATTATTAGCGCACGGAATAGTAATAATAAAAGTGGATAAAAAAAAGGGTGGCATATCAGGGAAAATATTTTGCATAACGGGAGAGTTGTCAATTTCTCGAGATCAAGCAGAGAAAATAATCAGAGAAAACGGTGGTCTGATCGTTGATTCTGTCTCTAAAAAAGTTGATTTTTTAATCACCAATAACAAGAATTCAAATTCTACAAAATTAAAAAAAGCAAAAGAACGAGGGACTTCTATTATCAGTGAAGAAGAATTTATGAAGTTATTGAAGTCATAAAGATGATAAAAGTGAAAAAAGCAGTCCTTAGAAAAAGGAAGTGTTAGTGTGGCCAAGAAATATGCATTGATCTATGTGTGTCAAAAATGTGCTTATCGTTCAACAAAATGGGTAGGAAAATGTCCTGAGTGTTTGGAATGGAATACGATGATTGAGGAAGAGGTTGATGTTACTCACGGTGTTAGCATGGGAGGTGCTGGCAGTAGCGGTGGTACCAATGTGAGAAGCTCCAGTGGAGCGCTTGGAAGTGAGGGATTTTTTATCAATCATAATAATAAGGGTGGAGGAAAATTATTTAAACCTGTACCTATTGAGGAAGTATCGGTTGAGAAACAGTATAGAGTGGCAAGTGGGATTAAAGAGTTTGATCGGGTAGTAGGTGGTGGATTGGTTCCAGGTTCTGTCATATTGATTGGAGGGGAGCCGGGTATTGGAAAATCAACATTGCTCATGGAGCTTTCTGGAAAATTGGCCCAAATTGATCCAGATGAAATAATTCTTTATGTTAGTGGAGAAGAGTCGTTGTCGCAGATCGCTGACCGATCTCGTCGATTAGGTGTTTTAGGAAAAAACTTTTATGTATATCATGAGTCTAATTGGCAAGGAATTGTTGAACAAATAAAAAAACTTAAACCAAAGTTTTTCATACTGGATTCAATTCAAACTACGGTTTCTGCTGAGATTCTATCTGCTCCAGGAACAATTTCACAAATTAGAGAAGTTACCTACGAAGTAGTCAATTATTCGAAGGCCAATAATATGACTAGTTTTATTATTGGTCATGTCACTAAGGAAGGGGTCATCGCCGGTCCTAAAGTTTTAGAACATATGGTGGATGTAGTTATTTATTTTGAGGGAGATCAATTCGGGCATTATCGGTTATTACGAGTAATTAAAAATCGTTTTGGAAACGTCAATGAAGTTGGAATATTTGAGATGAGTGATCAAGGACTTAAGGAAGTAAGAAATCCTTCTCAATATTTTTTGGATTCAAGTTTACAAAATGCGTATGGAAGATCTATCACTACGATTGTTGAAGGAAGTAGATCACTTTTTGTAGAAATTCAAGCGTTGGTTATCGATAATAAATACGGAAATGGACGAAGAACCACACAAGGAATAGATCACAATCGTCTAGCAATGTTAGTTGCGGTAATTGAAAAATATTTTGGAATTAACTTAGGTTTTCACGATATTTATGTAAATGTCGTAGGTGGTCTCAAATTAATGACGAGAGATTCTGATCTTTCAATAATTGCGTCAATACTAAGTTCACTCAGATCGCGGTCGATACCGACAAGAATAGTTTTTTTAGGAGAGGTTGGATTAACAGGGGAGGTAAGAAACGTTCCTTTGATGGACATGCGATTAAAGGAAATAGAGCAGATGAATTATAGTAAGGTTTTTACTTCAGCAAAAAACATTAAAACTTATAGTAGTAAATATGGAATCGAAATCACCGGATTAGTTTCTGCAGGACAGTTACAAAAATTATTATTTGAATAGAGTATAATAAATAGAGAAAAAATATGATTAGAAAAATTATTGCGGGGACACGTTATGTCGTAGGTGGTGTGTTTTTTTGTTTGGTATGTTTCTTTTTTTCTATCGCATTTATGTTTAGACCATTTAATCGAGAGAATTGTAGTATTTGTTCTCAAACAGCGGGAAAAATTGTTCTTGAAATTTTGGGCATAAAGGTTAGAGTTAAAAATTTAGAAAGACTTTTTTCTTCCGCAGCTTCCGATTCACCTGCTATATTGATAGCTAATCATCAACACACGATAGATATTCTGGTATTAGGAAGTATACTTCCTTCCGGCGCGGTGACTATTGGTAAACGCTCATTGATTT
>JADGBS010000025.1 GCA_015231325.1 Oligoflexia bacterium
GTTGTAATCCAATTCCTGGAGATCCAATTGTGGGTCACATTACTAGAGGAAGAGGAATAACTATTCATACATCCACTTGTAAAAAGAAAGGTGGCATAAATGAAGATGGAACGAGTGATTCTAGTCGAATGATTTCTGTTCATTGGAATGAATCGTTTGCTTTTAAACATCCTGTAAGCATAAGAATAATTACTCAAGATCGTCCTGGAATTTTAGCGCAAATTTCTAAAACTATAAATAGTTTAGGTATAAATATCAGAGGGGCAGTAGCACGATCACTTCCTGATCAAAAAGGAAATTTTATCTTTGAAGTTGAGGTGAAGGATTACAGTGAATTAATTAAGGTGATGGATTCAATAAGGGTAAAAGATGAAGTTCTAAATGTTTATAGGGTGTAGTCCCGTGTATATTTACATGTACGTGTAAATGTATTTACTCTTTTTCAATATTGGTGATAGAAAATTCAGATTCCCACAGCAAGAGGAAACCACAAGTTTTCAGTGTTTTGTACACTTCTTTTAAAAGAGGCTTTATATTTCTCCAGTTCCAATAATCTATTTCTTGTCCCATGAAATAGAATTGAAAATTATCCGTAGATCCTTTGAGAATGCTCAAAATTAGCTTTATTCTCAAAATGTGATAGTTACTGGATATAATTAAAACTGAGCGGTAGTAATTATTGTTTTTTCGGAGAAAGTGTATTGTCGAAAGGACGTTCTCAACTGTATTACGTGCCAGATAATCGATTTCAATCAGACCCGAATTGAGGTTGATAAAACGAAGGAGATCTTTACTTTGACGGAGAAGCAACGTCTTAATCGAGTTGGAGGTATAAACTCCGGTAATAAAAATTTGCGGTGTCTGATACTCAAGCGCTTTGATTAAACCGAAGGGAATGCGTCCACTATCACCAGTAAAAATTGCAATCATATCTGGGGCCTTCTTATAAAAAGTTTCTTTGGCCAGCTCTGTCTCATAATATCCAACAGAGATAATTGCCCCGCAAATTGAAAGAATGAGGAAAAGCACTAACGTCATTGCTATTAGAAAGTTTTTTATCTTTCGTCTAAATCTTGTTCTTTGGGTTTCAAATATATATTTTTTATTATTAAACATAGGTAATAGGCAATGGTAATAAGTATAGGTAGATTGTCAAAATTACTTTATCGCAATAACTTCTATTTCAACTAAGGCATTTTTTGGCAGACCTTTGACCTCTACGCAGCTACGTGCGGGAAACGGTTTTTGGAAGTAGTCTTGGTATGCTGCATTTACAGTCGAAAAATTACTAAGATCAGTCAAATAAATTGTAGTTTTCACAATGTTGCTTCTATTTAAATCAGCACTGCTGAGTAGAGCGTCAATATTATTGAGTGTTTGTGCTAATTGTGCGGTAAACCCATCTTGCAACTGGCCAGTCTGGGGATTGATCCCTAGTTGACCAGAGAAAAAGTATGTTTTTCCTGTTGTCGTAACCACTGGAGAGTAAGGACCGATGGCCGCCGGTGCATTATCACTACAAAAAACCTCTAATTGCCCCATTTTCTTTTCCATAATTGTTTTTACTCCAATTAATTCTAATTAACTCAGATTATTTTAATTTTTATCAAATCTGCCAACGCGTTTCTTTTTTATATAAACAATATCTTCGAAAAAAGCAAAGATGTTGCAAAGTAAGAATCTAACCTAGTGTTATTTCCAAGTATTCTATACTAGGATTGTCCTATATTTGTCTAGTGCTAATTATACTCGATATTTATTGAAAAAAATTAGTATAAAAAAATTATTCACATAGAGTCTCTCCATATTGTGATGTTATAATAATGTAATGTTATTTTAATAGATTTGTTTAAAAATTTATGATGCTATTCTCTTTTTTTATAGGCATTGGGATGAGAAAAAAATATATAATTTTTTGGGTCTTATTGACAGTGATGATAACTAATTCAGGTTGCGATTTTTTGCGAGGGATGCGCAGGCAAATTAGAGGGGTATTATTTGGACACGAAAAGAAAATTGAGCGAAAGGGTGGGGACTCCGCGGAAAAATCTGATGGAAAAGATACAGGGGCAGCTGATCTTCTAAAAATAAATTCTGAGAAAGAAAATGTGTCATATAAAGAAAGTGATCGGCTGGTAGAAATTACTCCTATCAAGAAAGTGTATAATCTTTGTAATGCTTACGCTCAGTCCCCTGGTGTTCAGATGAAGGATTTTTTTCTTGCTGAATTGGAAAATTTATTGAATGACCATAGGGAGTTAGCAGGTAGCGCGGATTTTTATAAAGAAATCACCTTCTGTTTCAATAGAGTTCTGCTCATCATAGAAAATGATGCAGATGCTATGGATTTGGTTTTGAGAATTTATGTCCTTTTTGATGAGCAGAGTAGGAAAGGATTTAACGATATATTGGCAAAAGCATTCGATTATTGGCCGGTACAATTCGTAAAAAAATACGCCAAAGTTTTCAAATATCAACAATGTTCGTTCATAACTGCTTTGTCACCGGGTATGGATGTGGAGGCAAAAGATGGTATTTGGGCGAGAAGAGTGGGAGTCCTTCGAGGTTTAGGAAAGGAAATTTCCGAAAAAGATCCGATTCAAAACTTCATTGAAAGTTGTATTAGTGTGCTGACATCTAGTACGACCTCTACTACAAACTCTGGCACGAGTTCTGGTACGATCGCTGGTATGACCACAGATGCTGTGCCCTCAACGACGACAGTGTCCTCAACGGAAGCGGGGCCATGAAGCCGGAAAATCAAAGAGGCCCATTTGCATTTGTGTCTATAAACTGTTAATTAATTTTAATGGAGTTGGTATTTTAAAAGGGCTCAAAAAAAGAGTTTGAAAAGTGTTTGTCTATTAAGGTTTGTCTATTAAAGTTACTTGGAATATTTTTCCTATTTGGTCTAAATGTTGTTGATGATTGTGTATGGAGGGGGTAATTAAATGAATAAACAACCTAACACTGGCCTGGAGTATTCAATTTCTGAGAATAATGATCATTTTATTGTCAATTTTAAGGGAATAATGGCCGAGAAGACCACTCACGTTATAAATGAATGTCAAAAAGATCTAAACAAACTTAATGCCAAAGAAAAATATGTTATTCTCAATTTTAACAGTGTTGTTGCTTTGAATGAGGAGATAGTGGGGACTTTGCGTGGGTTACAAAGTGCTATTAGAAAAAGGCCAGCAAAGATTCGGGTATGTTGTTTGCGTCCTGAGTGGAAGAAGATTTTTTCCGAGAATGATGTTTTTCATAAGGACGAATTCGGGGAGGGATTGGAATCAACATTGGATGGACTAAGTAAAAGAATTTAGTCAACCACTTGCCGACTCCAAATTGAACTAGGAGGCATTTTTTTAATGCAGAAGTTGATGAAAATATACTGATGATCTCTATTGTAACCATCACCTATAACAATTTTATTGAACTGCAAAAAACCCTAACCTCTCTTTTTTCATATCAGGATCAACATTTATCTCAAACGATAGAAATAATTGTGGTAAACGGTGGGATTTGTCCAAATTCTAAAAAATTTCTTAACGATTACCAGTTAAAATCAAAAGTCAATGTCACAATTATCCATGAACCTGATGGAGGTATCGCTGATGCTTTTAATAAAGGAGTTCATAAGGCCAAGGGAAAAGCTATCTCTTTTTTAAATAGTGGCGATCTCCTTCTTGATAAAGAATACTACGCTTGGTCTGATAAATTTTTAGACCAACATCCCGAATATGAGTTTATACATGGTGATGTGATTTTTAACGACACTTTATGTGGCCCCCTAAAAATGGGTCCTACCCATAAAAATATTGGACGAGGAATGCCTTACTATCACCAGACAATGATTGTGAGAACCAAAGTTTTTGAAAAAATTGGTGGATTTGATTCAGCATATAGAATAAATATGGACTATCACTTTGTATGTAAAATGGAAAAAAATGGGATTGATTACAGTAAAGGACTCTATTACAAAAAATACCAAGACCGTCCGCTAATACTAATGGATGGAAGAGGCATTTCAGCAACTAAAGAATGGTCCAGTATCCGTGAAAGTTATCATGCCCTCCGTGTCACACAAATGCTTGGGCTGGTAAATTTATATGGGTTAGTCACCAGATTTATTTTTATGAGCGGCAGAATGGTGTTGATAAAATTTAATCTGCAAAAACTATTAATTTGTCTTAAAAAGATAAAACATCCTTCATTATAAATGTGAAATATAAATATGAATGTAAATACATATGATACGTATATATCAACGATGAATACTAATATAGAAATTTCACCAAAAAGTCTTCTACCTCTATTATCTGTCGTAATTCCAGCGTTTAATCGATCACAACTATTACTAAAAACTCTACTTTCTTTTGCAGAACAAACTCTCTCCAGAGAATTATTTGAAATAATTGTTGTTGATGATGGTTCCTCGGAAAATTTAAAGGTCATTGTTGACGAAGCATCGTCAATAACATCAATATCCATACGTTATTTTTATCAAACTAATCAAGGACCGGGCGCGGCCAGGAACAGAGGAGCACAAGAGGCCTATGGCAGCTTCATTGCTCTTATAGACTCTGACGTTATTCCTAGTAAGGATTGGTTACGTAATGGTCTGAACGAATTTAAATCTTCCCCTCATTCGGTGGCCGCCATCGAGGGGAAAACTATTGTCCCTGACAAAGAAAAAATCACTCCATTTACTCACCAGACGGAAAATCTCAAAGGTGGTCGTTTTCCCACCTGCAACCTCTTTATAAGAAAATCTCTTTGTAATTTTCATCCTCAGTATACGAGCAATTTTCGGGAGGATTCTGATTTGGCATTCTGGTTACTTTCTCATGGCCATCAAATTCCATTCAAAGAAAATCTTATTGTTTATCATCCAGTTTTGTCTGGCACTTGGAAAACGCCGTACAAACTGGCCCTCCGTTATGAATTTGATTGTTTGTTAAAAAAGCGATTTCCCTCTCTATATAGAAATACCCTCGATGTACATTCCATTGGTGTAATCAAAATACCTAATGTGAAAAAAAAAGTTTGCTTCCTTTTTATAGTTTTTTCGCTGTTGTCAGCATTATATCCTTCACCTGCAACTGTATTTCTGATGATCATCCTCCTCGCAATGGTCTATTTCATTCATTTGCGGTCGACATCAATTAAGGCATGCTCTCCCAAAGATTTATTTTTAAGCTTATTTTTAATTCCGACAATTCCTTTCGTACTATATTTTGCTCTTATCAAGGGCCAGTGTCGTTTTACACGCACCCAAGTAGTCGCCAAGTAGTCGCTAATATTAGCGCTAGGGTCATTTCTTTTTTGTATGGGTTTAGTATGTTTAGTATAATTATACAGATGCAATTTGCCTTTCATTTACGAACAGAGTATCAAAATATGGTGTATAGTGCTAGTACAGATATAAGTACAAGGAGCAACTGATGGGTCGATATTTAGTGACTGCGGGGTTACCCTATTCGAATGGACGATTACATGTTGGGCATATTGCTGGTTGTTATTTACCAGCAGATATTTGGGTACGTTATTTGCGTTTACGCGGCGAAGAGGTTCGTTATGTTTGTGGTTCGGATGACCACGGCGTGGCGATCATGCTGACCGCCACTAAGGAAGGAAAAACCCCCGCGGAAGTGGCCCATTTTTATAATCAGCAACATCAGTTGGATTTCAAGGGTCTGAGTATTGATTTTGATGTCTATGGATCTACTAGCGCTTCTAAATTTCATCGAACGGCCAGTCAACATTTTTTTCTAAGCATGTTAGAAAAAGGACTGTTTGAAAAACGAACGACTCGCCAATTTTTTGACGAAGCGCGGAAGATGTTTCTACCAGATCGCTTTGTAAAAGGTGATTGTGGGTTTTGTGGTGCAGTAGAGCAAAATGGTGACCAGTGTGAAAGTTGTGGAAAATTACTTGATGTTGATTCACTGAAAAATGTTCGTAGCACTCTGGGTAGTGAGGATGCCACCGTTCCAGGTACTGCTGGAGTGGTGACTGTGCGGGAAACTGTCCATTGGTTTTTAGATTTGAGTAGGTTTCAACCACAAGTTGAAGATTGGTTACAGCAAGCGCAATTACGCGATAGCACACGTGTTTATGTTAAAAGTTTAGTGAATAACGGATTGGTTACCCGTTCAATGACCAGGGATATTGAATGGGGCATTCCTCTGCCGATTGATGACCCCGATGCCAAGGGCAAAGTACTGTATGTTTGGTTCGATGCTCCTATCGGCTATATCTCTAATACTATGGAATTGATGGAGCGAGAGCAAGCGAGCGAGAAAGCAGAAGGGGCGTGCGGGGAGTACGAACAGTGGTGGAAGTCCAAGGATAGTAAAATTTTTCATTTTATTGGTGAGGATAATACTATTTTTCATTGCTTGATTTGGGTGGCAATGCTATCCGCGGAAGGAACATTTTCTTTACCAAGTGGAGTAATTGTAAACCAATTTTTGAATATTCAATTTCCAGATAAAGATGTAGAGAAAATTTCTAAGTCTCGAGGAAGTGCGGTGTGGATTGGCGACTATCTTCAAGAGGGAGGAGATCCAGATATATTGCGTTATTACTTAACTTCTATTGCGCCTGAAAAAGCAAGAACGGTGTATAAACCAGAAGATTTAATTCAAAAAAATAATGCAGATTTGGCAAACGTTCTTGGAAATTTCATAAATAGAGTTTTATCATTTAATCAAAAATATGTTGGTGCAATAGTCCCGGATTATGATCCCAAAAAGTGTGATGTTGTAGATCATAATTTTGTCAATGAATTAAAAAGAACCTTTATAGAAGCGACAGAGGCGCTGGACAATATTTCACCTAAACATGCGCTGCAAATTTTAATGGATTTTGCACGTTCCTGTAATAAATATATTGATGATAAAAAACCTTGGTCTACCAGAAAAACAGATATGGAATTAACTAAGGTAACTCTTTATCATGGAATACGAGCAATCTATTTTCTAACAATTACGCTGTCCCCCTTTATGCCGAATAAGACAAAACTCGTTGCTCAAATGCTAGATATAGATTTAGCTCAGTGTAATTGGAATTCCGCCATAGATGAGTTTCCGGTTGGTAAAAAATTAGGCGAACCTGTGATTTTGTTTCAAAAGATATAAACTTGGCCTTTTGCTCAATGATTTGATCAGTGCTTTGTTGTGAATTTTTACGCTACCTAGTATCAACTTTAGATCTTGTTCAGAGTACGGCCGTTCTCCTTCGAAACTTTTTTGATTCAATATTTTTTTATATTCATCACAATTTTGTAAGTCTGCTAAGCGAAGGAACTGTTGTTGCCAATCAACAGCATCGCAGTCAGCA
Organism: Oligoflexia bacterium; assembly: GCA_015231325.1. Lineage (GTDB taxonomy): Bacteria > Bdellovibrionota > Bacteriovoracia > Bacteriovoracales > Bacteriovoracaceae > JADGAN01. The sequence goes on from JADGBS010000025.1 coordinate 7,348, forward strand.
GCTATAGTGCAAAGGCGAATTATTGATAAATAATTTTACTTTTAAGGACTGGCATAAGTACCTCCTATTGTGTTCGATTGCTAGCGCTGTTGTCTTTATAACTTTATTTCAGTGGTCTACAATCATGGAAATACTATAAAGTAGTACAAAAAATATCCGACCAGAAAACCATAGTATGAATTAAAGAATTAAAGAATTAAATGTTTATTGAAATATGGTGAGGTATAGGTTTAATAAACAAGAAAGGATCGACCATGTTTAGTAAATTTAGTAAGTTTAATGATTTGAAAATTTCTAGTAAAATATTTTTGTCAGTGGGTATAGTCGTATTTGTGACTGTATTGGTCTTGATACTATCATTATTTAGAATTAATATTCTAAATAATCTATCAAAATCTTTTTATCACCTAGATTATTCTCCGACTGTAGAGTTACATAAAATTTCATCATCGATCATTAGCATACGATTGAATATGTATAAATTCTTGGGAACGCAGGATCCCTCGTCGATGGATAGAATCAAAAAAGATATTAACAAATCCATTGAATCACTAAAAACAGAATTAATAGGACAGGGAGAGATTTTAAAAAAGAATGATGGTGATAGTCAAACTGCCAAAGAGGTAATTAACTTAACTGATGCGGTTAGTAAAGAGTATTTGGCAGTTATGGAGATGCATTCAAATTTTCAAACTAAACAGGCCTATAATGCGATGGCAGAAAAAACTCAAGAGAAATTCGATCAACTATTAGTCATATTGAGTAAGATCTCTTCATCGAAAGAACGGGTATCACAGGAGCGATTTAAGGACAGCGAAAAATCGACCCAAAAAGCACAAAATCAAATTTTGATAATTTCTCTTTTAGGTGTTTTGGTCGCTCTTTTTGTTTCGTATTTTGTTTCTAGAATAATTACTACTCCGATAGAGTTTTTGCGACAAAGAATGTTGTCTGTCGCAGACGGTAAGATTTCTAGTAATACCGTCAATGCTTCTAGTGCCTCCAACATAGGCAGCGTTTCAGGAGAAGTGTTTTTCAGTGATGAGGTTGGAGAATGTATGTTGGCCATGAATAAAATGATTTCTACTTTGTCACGATTAAATGAAGATATTAAAAAGATGAGCCACTCCTGTGCGGAAGGAAATTTGAAATTTCGAATAGAGCAGCAGGAGTATCCGGGAGATTATAAAACTATCGCTTTGGGTATTAATGATATTGTTAATGAAATATTGCGACCGATTACAGATACTGTTGCTATTTTACAATCGATTTCAGAGGGAGATCTATCTAAAACTATGCACGGCGCTTATCAGGGTGATCATGCTGCAATGAAGAATGCTATCAATCTGACGCTTAGTTCTTTGAATGAAATTTTAGGAAATGTAAAAATAGTGACTAATAACGTCGGAGAAACATCAGTAAAAGTACAGAAAATAAACGACGAAGTACACAACGGTGCCAATCAGCAGGCAACTGCGATTAACCAAATTGTGACATTTATCACAGAGATTAGTAGTCAGATAAGTCGCAATGCGCAAAATGCGAACGATGCCCAAAAATTTAGTGTTGAAGTTAAAAATAGTGCGTTGATCGGTGATGACCAAATGAAAACAATGGTTGATTCCATGTCCGATATTAATAATTCTAGCAAAGATATTTCTAAAATTATGAAGGTAATAGATGAGATAGCCTTCCAAACTAATTTGTTGGCCTTAAACGCGGCCGTAGAGGCGGCGAGGGCCGGTAAGCATGGGAAAGGATTTGCAGTGGTAGCGGAAGAGGTGAGAAATTTAGCCGCGCGGAGTGCAGGCGCAGCTAAGGAAACAGCTGGTTTGATTGAAAATTCTAATATTAAGGTGGAGCAAGGTTCGATGATGGCACAAAAGACAGCAGAAACTTTTAAGTCAATTTTGGCGGGGATAACTGAGATTAATAACCTGATTGCTCAGATCGCAAACGCTTCTAACGAGCAAGCAAATGGCATTTCTCAGGCAAATAGTGGTTTGAAAAAAATTGAATCAATTGCCAATTTAAACATTACCGCTGCTGAGGGATCAGCTGCAGGGACGAAGGATTTAGTCAATCAGTCGCAGCAGCTCACAGATGCCATTGGCCGTTTTAAATTGGGTCAAACTGTTAAGTCCGGAGTAAAAGGGAAGGAAGGGAAAGATGGTAAGGGAGGGAGTGATGTAGTTTCTAAAACGAAAAAAGTTAAACTGAAATTGGCATCGTAAATATTACCAGGTGAATATTTTGTAGATACTTACATCGACACTTAATAATAGGAAGAATAGCATGTATCGTATATATTTTGATTTTAAAATTCAAAGAAAAATATTTGTTTCATGTTTTATATCATTGTTCATTGCTTTGATACAAATGGTATGCGTCTGGGGTAATGAAAATTTTCAACAATCAAAAAGAGATTTTAAAATCGGAGTCCAAGATTTCGAGGAGTATATGCCTGAATCATTATATAAGGATGGTGAGTATTTTGGTTTTGCTAGAGATCTACTGGATATGTTCGCTCATGAATATGGTTATAACTTTACCTACATAGCAGCACCAATTAGAAGACTTAATCATAATTTTTATAAAGGGGATGTAGATTTTCAATATCCCGACAACGAATATTGGGCAAGTAATAGCAAAGGGGGGAAAAATATAAAATACAGCGACCCTGTAGTCAAATATATTGATGGTATCATGGTATTGAAGGAAAACCTTGGGAAAGGAATAAAGGATATAAAACTTTTAGGGATCGTAATGGGATATACTCCTTTTTTATATCTGGACGCAATAAAAGCGGGAACAATTAAATTATCTGAAAATTCACTTTATGAAAGTTTGTTGAAACAAATCATTTTAAAAAGGATTGATGGCGCATATTCAAATATTTCAGTAAGTAAGTATTACTTGAAAAAATATTTTAAAAATTCAACTGATGAGTTGGTATTTAATGATTCGCTTCCATACACAAAATCAACAAGGCATTTGTCAACCATAAAGTATCCGAAAATAATTGATGAATTCAATAGTTTTCTTATTAAAAAGAAAAATGATATCGATAGATTAAAACGAAAGTATAAAATTGAGGAAGAAGTGGATAAGTGTAAATAGAATTTAAATTCTATTTAAGTAGAATTTTTTTAGCTTTTACGATCAAAGAAAGGATTTTTAGGACCAGAGCTTAAAGGGATGCCGTAGGCAATTTTTACTGAATCACCGAGAAGTCCTAATTCTAGGACGGCCTGACCAATGGTATACATGATGCGATTATCCACGCGGTGATCCATAGCTACACTAACGGCCGAGCCGATAGCAATCCCGAGGTCTCCGGTATTAAAAGCGCAAGGAATATTAGGGTGTTTGTTTTTTTCGGCGCAGTTTTCAAAACCGCATATTCCGCACTTTTTTAAACCTAAACTTTGAATTTTACTTCCAAAAATCACGATAAAAGAGGCGCTAAAAATATTTTCTGCATCTCGAATGAACGCTGGTGATTGATACTGTTCACCAATCTCGTGCATCTTTCGCGACAGCTGTGCAATATCCTCTTTTTCGCTAATTACACACATCACGGTATTATCAATGCCGCGCCCTTTAGGGGCGGTTCTGGCGGCCAAAAGCATTTTTTGAGCGACGCGAAAGAGTGTTTGTTCTTTTAGTTCTTCCTCATAGAGCAGTTTCATTGTACAAACCTCGTGTCTAAATTGTAAAGTTTAAGATTATAGACTATAGATTATAGACTATAGATTATAGATTTACACCTAGCGGTGGTGATCAACCATTATTAATTTTTAAATTAATGGAGTTCAGGATACTTGCTTCTTCTCCGTTGCTTACCGAAGCAGGGATGCGAAAAGTTGGTCCCCCAGATATTTCTCTACCATAATATGCTGCTACTCCATACGCATCTCCAACTTCTCCATTCATGTTAGAATAGTGAATTTGATCAGCGCAACCAACACCAGCTGCAAGTGCAGTATTGCGAGTGACCCGTCCAGTAGCTGAAAATGCTGAGTACTCTTTTATTTCAGAGTATTCTGGATTGATTTTTACACCGCGAGTAATCTTCATAAATTCTACTTCTGGTCCTTCATCTTGATGTCTGTAATTACGGTGGTGTTCTGGTTCTTGTCCCTTGGCATGAAAAGCTCCTTGTTCATAATCTAATTTGACACCTAGACCCAATTCAAAACCTAACTGTGCTGAAATTACCGTATAGCTATTACCAAAGAAGGAGATGCAATTTCTCTTCCATCCACTAACACCTACGCCTACAAGAGCAGCAGCGGCCATATTCAACCCACTTTTGGGTTTGCATATAAGGCGTCCATGAATATAGTTGTCAATAATCCTATGTACTGCTTGATTACGTACGGTTGATAAAAAATATTCCAAGTTTTTGGGATTTACTTGGTTGGTTTGATCATCTTTAATTGCGACAAACATCTTGCGTTCTAAAGGTTGCTTCAAACTTTTACAACGGGCCAGTAATCCATTTAAGTCGGTCAATTTTCTGTTTATCTCTGGGATTTTTTCAAAAAAGGCAGAGTCCCCTTCACTTATGTAGGGAGCGTAAAAAATACTTCTCGTCCAGTCCTCTAGCATATTTGCTATCGCAGAAATTGTAATCATTCCATTTTTGTGTTCGTCGAATCTCCTTCCTAAACAGTTTAGCACTCGTAGTCGTAATTGATCATACTTTATTTTTGTTTCTATATAACTAGTGCGAAGATTATGGGATGCTCGCTGCTGTTGTCTTTTAATAACGGCTGCAGATATTGCTCCATCGATGACGCCGTAATCTCCACTGCTTAGATTATCCTCTTGCAGTTTATTGCTGGAAATTTCTTCGGCGAATGATTCTTTATAATCTAAATCATTTTGTTCTGCAGAAAATAAATTTTGTGAAATGGCCAACGTTCCACTAAATGCGCTGCAGGATAGAAACACCAAAATTGCTAATCTCTGTAACATAATCATAACAATGACCTCCATTTGTAACCTGTAAGTTGTAACTTGTAACTTGTAAATTGTAAGTGATTAAGTAATGAGTCGGGATTATCGCACGTAGTGACAAATTATATTAATAAATTTTTTTAAATTGTTTCTACTACATAGATTATTAGGGGTGGGTCCCCCATATCCCTTTCTTAAAAGGTTGCTTGAAAGTTGTTGATTGACAGTGCGGTGCAATTAGCGGTGCCATTCATGGATATCGATATCAAAATGATTACACAGGCACTTCAAATATAAATAAGTAATTTCAACGGTAAAATTATTTTTATAGTTTTTAAAATTTTTAATAAATACTTTTCCTTAAATTGTTTTATACTCCCTTCCTCAAGATTTTTTTTATAAAAACCTAAAATAGTTGACGCTATTTTATTCAAAGGAGAGTGCGTAAATGAGGGCATTAAATTTTTATACATGCGGTCTTTTTTTATTGTCATTGTTAACGTTTATTTCCTCCCCTTCCGGTGGAATTTCTTTGGCCGCAGAGGCGGCTGCATCTGCGGCCACACAAGAAGAGCAAAAAAGTACGGTCAGTACGCTCAATATGGTCAACATTAATAGCTTTCATTTGGATTTCGAAGTTGATGGGTATAGGCAATTAATCACTAACTATATTGAAACAGAAAAAGATGTCGATCAAATAGCGGTATTGGCAAAATTTTTAGGGACGGGATTATTTTATCATACCACCAGCAGCAAAGTAGAATTCGAGAAGAAATTTCCAGGAACGCCCAAGGGAACGTCGTGGTTTTCCTCAGTAAATACTCGAGACCACTACACTCGCCTATACCATCCTTATCTTCTTATGTACTCAAGAACCCTTATCTATCGTTTGAAGAACAATTTAGAAAGACTTCCCAAAATTTTAGATTTTTCTGATAATTCAAAAATTGAATCTTTTTTTGTAGAAATAAATGAGCAACGTCAACATCAAGGTTTGCCAAGGATCATAATAAGTGCCACCGAAGATGATTTGGGGGATGTTAGAAGAGGTTTGGCCATATTGGTACTAAGCGGAAGGGCCAGTTATCTAGACAGGTTTGGTTCTAGAGAGAGCAAATATATACGGGATTATATTATGTCTAGGGGGTATGATGGAGTATTGGAATCAACCCATGAGGAATTTGGTACTAACACAGTACTCTTCGAAGCAGAGAAATGGTTGGAGGTTGATCTCGATTTTATTGTATGGCATCATCGTCCTCACTCTAATAGCTACCCTTTCTAGGTTCACTATTATAAAATGAGAGACATGCATGCCATCAGGTCGTTTCTTTTATAGGTGAGTAGTTTTATAGGTGAGTAGTTGCTTTTTTTTCAATAACTTTTTTATTTTTAATCATAAAACTTCTTCCCTACCCTTTTGGGAATATAATAAACTTTGTATTAATAAACCGACATCTAATATTATTCCTACACTTCCGTCGGACATGATGGTACCTCCCGAGACACCAGGAACGGCCCCCAACGTTTTTCCAAGTCCTTTTACGACGAACTGCTGTTGTTTCAATATTTGATCAACCATCAGTCCAAAACGCTTATGGTTTTCCTCTAAGACCAAAATGATTGAGTCAGTAGGTCTTGTTATTGCACCCTTTACGTTATAAAAAGCGGCAAGGCGAAATAGTTGCAAAAGTTCGCCATCCAGATCAATCATCTCTTTTAAAGTCTTTGTTGACTTTATTACATGGTCGCTCTTGGGACTGGAAGCTTTAATAACTGATTGAGTAGGTATCACATACCTTTCTCCGCCTACAATGACGACCATTCCCTCTATTATTGCCATGGTATTGGGTATTCTAATTCGAAATAAAGTACCTTCATTTAATTTACTTTCTGTATCCACCATTCCATGTAGTTCATCAATATTTTTTCTTACAACATCCATCCCTACACCTCGACCTGATATATCGGTAACTTTTTCTGCTGTAGAAAAACCTGGTAAAAAAATCAGATCAAATATGTCTTGATCTTGCAACGTTTTAGAACTGCTGATCAATTTTTTTTCTAGTGCTTTCTTTATTATTTTATTTTTATCCAATCCTTTTCCATCATCTTGAATCTCAATCCAAATATACAGCACGACATAATTAAAGGGACATAGTTACATGCATATGCTAGGTTTTCGTTGGAGGGCCTGGCATGAAACCAAGATTTTTAGAAATTCGTCCACAAACATTAAAAAAATTGCTAAATTTGAAAAAAACTGCCGAAATCGATGGCGAGTACAGGATAGCAAAAAGAATTCACTCCGTCATCCTGAATTATGAAAAAAAAACTAGTGGAGAAATAGCTGAGATATTAAAGGCTCCTCGTTCAAAAGTATCTCAATGGTTAAAAAATTATGAAGTGTTCGGTTTTGATGGAATTTTGGAAGGTTGTCGTTGTGGCCGGCCCTCATCCTTGACTGTAGAAGAAAAAATTCAACTTGGAGATATTATTGATAGTGGTCCGGTAGCATATGGTTACACTGGTGGAGTTTGGACCTCCCCTATGATCGCAAAATTTATTATTGATGAATTTAATGTAGAGTATCATCCGCGACATGTACTAAGAATTATAGATGATTTGGGTTTCTCACATCAAAGACCTAAAAGAGTCCTGGCAAAGGCTGATCCGATAAAACAGAATAAATGGAGAAAATACACCTATCCACGAATAAAAAAAAAGCACGAACAGAAAATGCAGCATTAATATTCGAAGATGAAGCATCGTTCAGGCAGGATTCTACCTTACATGCGACATGGTCACGGCGAGGACAACAACCAGAAGTTCCAGTGACCGGAAGGCGTGAGTCAGTAAAAATATTCGGCTGCGTAGATATCCTGTCGTCGAAATTTTTATACCAAAAAGATACAGTATTTAATGCCAAAACATACATTTGTTTTTTAGAAAAAATTGCTCGCAATTTTCATAGACAACGGTTATATTACATTCAAGACAATGCTTCATATCATAAAGACGCGGAAGTTTGGGCATGGTTTTCTGACAATAGGTACTGGTTTACTGTCTACAATTTGCCACCGTATTCTCCGCAAGACAATGCCGCTGAACCACTTTGGAAGTATACTCGCAAAGTCGGAACACATAACAGGTATTTTGAAGATAAGATTGAAATAATAGGTGTGCTAGATAAAGTTTTCAAAAAAATCCAGAAGGATCCAGATCTAATAAAAGGCTACCTAAAGCCTTTTCAATAATGAAACATGTCCCTTTAATTATGTCTTTCCGTATATTTTCAAAATAGTTCTGCCGCTTTCCATTTCGAGCATCATTGTTTTCGAGGATTTTCCTCCGACTAATTCACCTTTTACTAAGAGTCCATTTTTCCAGACAACTTTCTTAAACACGGCATAATTTCTTTCTCCAATTCTGAAGACACCATGATCTTCTAAAGGGGTGCCACCTCCAGCAACTTTGCAAATTAAATTTTTTTTTATTGACCCTCGATCATAGAAAAATTGCAATAACAAAACTACTGCAGTGTCAACAAAGTTAAATGGAAATTTCTTTGATTTTTCTAAGTCATTATTGGATATTGGTAACATTGCATGAAACAACCCACCAATCTTTAAAATTGGATCATAAATTGTGACACCGATACAAGAACCAAGAGAATATGTAATCAAAACCTCATTGGGGTTATCACTTATTTTTCCATCACCTATTGAAACTATACTTAAACGATCACGATCGTATCGCATTTACTACCTCCCAACTAGACATAATAAAAAAAACTACTACCCTCGTTGGTATATCGATGGCCCTATAGATTTAAATGGTACGGATAAACCGGCCAAAGATTCGGAAGATCCAATAAAAAGATATCCCCCAACCTTCAATAATCTATGAATTTCTAACAATAGATTGGTACGGACTCTTTCATCGAAATATATCATAACATTACGACAGAAAATTGCATCGAAAGGCCCTTTCATTGGGAAAGGAGTGGCCGAAAGATTAATTCTACAAAAGGAAACCATTCGTTTAAGTGATGGATTGATTTCAATCATCGATGAATCATCTGCCACAGGACAAAAATATTCAGATGAATGATACCGAAACGGAATATCCTGGATGTCATTCTTTTTGTATCTACCTTTTTGTGCTATCGCCAACACCTTAGTAGAAATATCCGTTGCCAAGACTTTAAAATCGATCTTGGTTAAAGGAAGTACACCATTTAATGTAAGAACTATCGTGTACGGTTCTTCCCCAGTGGATGCTGCAGCTGACCAAATTCTAACTTTAGAAAGATTTTCCTGTTGATATTTTTTTTTATATACTCTTCGAGGAAATCGAAATGATCTTTTTCTCTAAAGAATTTAGTGACATTGGTAGAAATGGCGTCAAGTAAAAGGACAATCTCCTCAGTGCTATCACTTTCTTTTAAAAAGTGTAAATATTCTTTAAAACTTGATAGTTGCAAAGATAAAACTCTTTTACTTAAACGGGCCTGAACCAGAGATTCTTTACCTGCTCGAAGTACAATGCCACTCTTCTTATAGATAAAATCTGTGATATCGATGAAAGTTTTTTGATCTATATTAATCATTGTATAACCTAATTTAGCACTCATTACATTTTAGTTGAAGTTCACCCACAGATTCTGTACCCTGTGTCAATGCATTGTATAAATTTTCTGCTGCATTATTGATATTGGTTTTAATTTTTGCATGATCTCCTTCATGTTTTTTAGCATCGGCCCTAGTTATAAGTTTTCCATCAATTGCTGCTTTAGAAAGTATAATTGTGTCTTGTACTAAGCCATTTACAACATGAATACATTTATTCAAATTATTTTTTATAATATTAAAATCACCATTATAGTTGTCGGTAATTTTTGAAGGGACATTGCCTTTGCTTAACTTATCGATACATTCTGCAGTAACATTTATTGGGCCAATAAATGCTTCCACAATGCTTCGAAATTCAAAATATATTTTATCCTTTTCTCCTCTTGTATTTAGTTTACCCTCAAGGATTGCGTGCACTAAACGACTTATCTCATCGATTATTTCTCCCATGCTTCTATAAATGGACCGATTAATAAGAAGTGGAAACCAGATTGAAATCACCAGAACAAAAAATGCAGAGATATAACTAGTGACTAAAGTTTTTTTTCTATCTTTTTCAGCGCCTACTGTAAAAAGTTGACCGTTGGTTCTTAGGGCCGCAAGGAGTTCACTGGTTAAATCATTTATAATCAAGAACTTATCAACAAATGCAGCTACTTTTTTTTCGATTTCAATAATGCCTTTCAGCAATTTGGTTCTTTGCATTGAGTATTCTGGCATCATTTCTGATTTTCTCCAGGCGATAAGAAAATTTTATGAGAACTCACTCTTTGCAGGTGTTCCATCCGTAACGGCCTTATCATCAAATTTTGCTGTCATCTTTTTTATTTTTGTAATTCCTGGACGAAAAACTGTACAATTTTTGATGGCCTCTTTTTTACAGGACTCTTCAGCGCCTACAACTTTTGTAATGTCGCAAGATAGTTTTCCAGCACATTTTTCGAAGCAAGTGGCCTCTTGGCCCTTACATGCAGTTCTGTTTTCGGTAATTACACATTTTCCTGCCCATGCCGAGAACGCAAAAGCTGTAGTAATCGCAATAATTATACCCAATAATAATCTCATAACTTCTCTTTGTTAAAATTCATGGAGCAAAATGCTAATGTAGATATCGGTGATTGTTTTTTATAACGTTAGGGGAATAGGAAAAAAAATGAAAAAAATTTGCAAAATTAGTTGAGTCTACAGGTACCCGTTTCCATTATTAGCGCCCAAGAGTTCCTACGGCCCTGTTTTAATTTTGATGGACACATTTATATTGGTATACGTATGCAGAAGTACGGGCAGCACAATGCAAACAATCTTCACCTGTTTTATCAGAGTAAAAGGTTCCGATGGCGGGACCACTCCTCCTGCAACTTCCGTAATTATAGGTGAAGACCATATCGTGGGGAAGAATATCACTATAGGGACAGGTGCATAGATAACTACCTGTTGATTCAATCTCGGGTTCTGCATGAGATACGTTGATAAATACAGTACCTACCACAATTGCAAGTAAAACTAATTTTAGACTATCCATAAAACTTTTCTCCTTTGTACATGTACATAATTTCCGTTCCGCATGGATCTGGCCAATGAATTAGGTCCCTATGCCCTTAAATATCGTAAATCCTGAAGTACCGCGTGGGCAGTAGCAAAGGAACCATGACATTTGCGAGCAAGTTCAGCGGCCTTAGTGTTGCTATTATTTTCGGCCAAGGCCCACATATCGGCCCTATAAGATGGGCCAATTATGGTACGCCACCTATAAAATGTATTAATTTTGCACAGCTCAGATGGCGACATAGTGTCCCGCTCTCTAATCCTAATTAGGCCATTTCCGGGAACTTTTAAACTAGAATTAACGAAAATTGGATCTTCTCCATATTTTTTAAAGTGATATTCCTCCGCCCCCGGACAATTAACTCTATTTCCGCTATATATTTTTTCTAATTTTTTAAATCTTCTGTCCCTGCTAAGGACTGTTCCTATCGCACTCCAAAAAGCTTTAACAATGGGCCTTTCAATTTTACTAACTTCATTTACTAAACACATTACATTAATTTTTTGAAAATGATAAAAACACCAAGAAACTACTAAGGACAGTGTTCGATATTTACCATCTAGGCCCTCAATTGAAGCCGAAACTAAAACATCTTCAGGGAGAAACAATTGCTGAGAGCTGAGATGGTCATCGATCCGAATGCCCAAACTTAAAAGTCCCTGGGTTAATTCTTCACCTTCTAAAAATTTCTTGAGGCACTTTTCTCTTTTAAAACTCATACCCAAGTTCCTTTGCCAGCTTACCCATTACTAGGTTAACATGGGAAGGCCAATCGGGATTTCCGTCTCGCTCATAAAGCCAGTCTAATGAATCTTCAATTTCTTTTTTTGAAGGGGACAATTTTATGCAATCCTCTAGGTCGCTCCCTCGATCGCAATAAGCAAAAAATTTACTCTTTAAGAAATCCGCTCTAGATAAAGTTTGTAATTTAAGGGCCGCCCCAAGATATATGTTCTCACAACGTAATTCCCAACCTTTCGGGAGGTCTTTTACTAAGGATTCGGGACCATTATTCAGCCAATCCTTGGCAAGTCCTTCAACTGTAGATGCAAATTCTTCGGAAAGACTTTTTATCCGCTTTGTGATCGCAGGGGATAATATGTCACAGTCGCGTGTTTGCCTTGATACTATGCCTAAAATTATCAAGGCCATCCCCCCAATTACAATTCCTTCGAAAGATTCATTTTTCGAATTAAGAAATGAGTCGAATTTTTTCAGTATTTTAAAATCCATAAAAATCCTTGCATAAGTTATGGTATCAGTTAAAACGATACCATGAAGTAAAGTTATTTGCAAGTAGCAGAAATCTGTACAGAAAGCTGAAAAAATCCTCCAAAACGCTGAAAAAGTGAAAAAATGCTACGAAAAGACCGGAAAACTTGAAAATACTATACTAAATTTATACGGCGACGGATTAAGAATACCGATTATTGATTTTGGCACTTCTATTTTGGCCTTTCTATTTTGTCACTTCTAATATACAAAAACCGCAGGCCTCTAATTCAATATCGAGGTGACCAGTAGTCACTGTATAATTACGATTAGATATTTTTTCTAGTAAAATTTTTCCGATAAGGAATGGAAAATGTTTCATGATGTTGATGGAGAGAGTTTGTTTAGAGGATGTATCTAGGTTAGCGATTACGATCATTCCCTGTTCTTTATTTTGAGGATTGAAACGATATGCCGCCATGATTGCTGAGTGATCTTCGTCAACAAAATGCAAATTACCACCAGTTCTAAAAACTGGTGATTCATCAAATACCCGGTTAATAGCACTGATCAATGGAGAAAAGTCATAACCATAATTCTTTTCAGATAGCTCCAGTTTTTTTTGTCTACCTATGAAATTAATTTTTTTGGGTATTCCAAATTCCACCCCTTGAGTAAACCCAGTATGTCCAGTGCCCATTAAGGCACAAACGACATATCGTGGGATAGTGGCTTTCACCCCCCCATACTCTTGTGCTGGGGATCCACTATCATGCGAATTTAAGGGGAAAATGTAGCGAATTTGGGAATAAATTTTGTGATTGTAAATAATAAACTCGCGCATTTGTCGAGCGAATCCATTAAACCAGGGAGTGGCCAGCAGCAAATTAATTCCATTATCTAAAACCATTTTTTCGGTGGTGGTTGGATCGGTGAATAATTCTGCAAAGACCACTAGATCTGGGTACTCTTGCCTTAATGCTTGATTGAGATAATGAAAAAATTGAATATTTGTACTATGTAAATTATCAAGACGAACCATTCCTCCGGTGTAATAAGCGTAGTTTGCCCAAAAAATGGCATATTTTTTCATGTAGTACCATATTTCATGACGAACTTTATTAACGGCATGGTCGTACTTAATTACCGCTAAATCTTCCCAGCGCACCCACTTTAGATTATCCCAACATCCGGCCCGTTTCAGTGTATCTTTTTCGTTGCTATCAGTTGCAATCCAGTCAGAACAGAAGTGTGCTATTTTACTTCCAATACCAATATGATTTAAAACTAAGTCGATGCAAAGTTTGATTCCTAGCTTTTTTGCTTCTTCGACGAAGCTTTCGAATTGATCGAGGATATCTCGTTTATCGCCAGGAATTGAATAGGAGTAGTCGATAGCAAAAATGTCTCGTGCAGCATAAGGCGATTCGGATGAATCCAATTCGGTGATGGGCAAAAGGTGGACGGTGTTCATGCCTAAATCTTTTATGTGATGTAAGAGCGTTATCCAATCACCAATATGCCCAGAAATAGTGGGAATAAGTGTGTACATTTTGATACTTTTTACTGCAGCTGGATCAACGTAAAAGGTTGAGTATGGAACATTGTCCCAGTACCACGAATTACCGAAATTAAAAGAGTATTTGATTTTAAACCGAAAAAGTCCACACTTTTTTAGTGGTACTTCTATTGCAAATTCTCCCTTGCTAACTTCAGTAAAGGGAATATCCTCCCAATTTCCTGTACCATTTACATCCGTGTGTAACAATACCTGTAAATCATTAATCATATCTTCGGCGACAACTCGTAATGTTAAATTGTCGCCTTGAAATACCCGAAAAAATGATTGATTTCCCACGGGAAACGAACGTTCCTGAATACAGCGCGGTCCTTTACGGATTTTTTTTAGCTTAATGGCAGGGATTTCTTTTCGTTGTAGTTTGCTTTGATCAGTTGGTTCAACTGTAGTTGGATGATCAATATTTTCACTGCTGCCTTTATTTTCTCTATTCTCGCTCACTGCTATGCCTCCCACTTAATTAATTCTGGAATAAATTCTACAGCGAGGTGGGGATGCCCTGGAAGAATTCTCACTAGGTAGCCATATCTTCCACCATAATTACAACTAATTTTAGTGTTAAAAATGGTGATGCCTCCCTCGGTACGATCAACTTGCATTTTGATGCGATGTGGTTCTTCAATTTTATTGTGTGGGTTCAGCAATCCATAAAAAACTTCGACAATTACATCAGTAGGTGTAATTACCCCAAGATTAATTTGTGCGGAGACAATTAGTTCATCCCCAGAGTGAATGGTTTCTTTTGATTTTATAGTCACATCCACAATTTTTATCTCTTTCCAATTGGCCTTTAAATTTTTTCTCCAGTTGGCCAATTGACGGGCCCAAGCATAATTATTTTCGCGCAAAATTTGGTGGAGCTGTTCTCCCTTGGTGTAGTATTGTTGTAGATATTTGGTGAGCATGTTGTGAGCATTGAAATTTTCTCCACAAATGTGAATTGATTCCTTAACCATGCTCACCCACCTGGTAGGAATGTTTTGTTCATCCCTTTCGTAGTAGAGCGGAGCAACCTCATTTTCAATTAGACGATAGAGGAGATTTGCTTCAACCTCATCTTGGTAAGAATGATTGTTATAGGTTTCTCCGTGTCCGATTGCCCAACCATTGTTACCATCGAATGCCTCATCCCACCACCCATCGAGAATGGATATATTCAGTATGCCGTTCATGGCCGCCTTCATTCCAGAGGTGCCAGATGCCTCCATTGGTCTTCTCGGAGTATTAAGCCAAACATCTACCCCTTGTACTAGATAGCGGGCGACGTTGAGATCATAATCTTCAATAAAGACGATACGTCTGCACAGATCTGGGCGATTACAAATATCGAAGATCTTTTTTATGATTGATTTACCGCTGGTGTCTGCGGGATGGGCCTTGCCAGCGATTACCAGTTGTACTGGCCGCTCTTCGTTAGTTAGAATTTTAATCAAACGTTCAACATCGCGAAAAATTAGATCACCTCGTTTATAGGGTGCAAACCGTCGTGCAAAACCGATAGTCAAAGCATAGGGATCTAAAATTTCTTCTGCTTTATTGACTTCGCTGGCAGTGGCACCTCGTTTTAGTCGTTGAATTGCAACTTGCTCTCTGATGAATTTGATCAGGCCTTTTTTGCGTTCGAGATGAGCATACCATAATTCAGCGGGAGGAATCTCTTCCACTACTTTCCAAAAAGTGAAGTCTGCAATTTCACGCACGTAGGCGGTTTGCATATAGCGGATAAATAATCCCTCCAACCACTTGCTAATCCAAGTGAGGGTATGTACACCATTAGTTACATGACCAAGAGGAATTTCTTCTACAGGAATATCAGCATAGAGGTTACACCACATCTGCCGGGAGATGCTGCCGTGTAGTTTAGAAACCCCGTTGGCCATGCTGGAAAAATTTAATCCCAGAATGGTCATGCAAAATTCCTCATCTTCATTATCGCGATTTTCTCTTCCTAGAGCGAGAAAATCATTCCACGTCATCTTTAATTGAGCAGCATAATTATACAGATATTTTTTTACTAAGTTGGGATGAAAGCGCTCGTTACCTTCTGGAACTGGCGTGTGGGTAGTGAATAAATTGGTTGCCCACACTACCTCTTTAGCTTCATTATAATCTAATTTTTCTTCTTCCATTAAATGAACTAATCTTTCTAGCACCAGAAACGCAGAGTGTCCTTCGTTGATATGGAAGACAGAGGGGTGAATGTTGAGTGCTCTCAGTGCTTTGATTCCACCAATTCCCAAAATAATTTCTTGGCGAATACGCATGTCGCGATCGGAGTCATATAATCGTTTGGTTATATCTTTATTGGAGGGAGAATTCATTGGCAGGTTAGTGTCTAATAGATATAAATCCAAACGACCAACTTTGACTAACCATATCTGATAAAAAATTTCTTCTCCTCCTATATCCATGGAGAGAATCAATGGATGCCCCTCATTGTTTTTTATCTGAGTTGCTGGCATGGTGAACCAATCGTTTTCAGGGTAGTGTTCTTGTTGCATTCCATTAGCATCAAGACTTTGCCGAAAATATCCTTGGCGATAAAAAATTCCTATAGCAATCAGAGGTATTCCCAAATCACTGGCAGATTTTAAGTGATCGCCTGAAAGCACTCCTAGCCCTCCTGAATAAATGGGTAGGGATTCATGTAATCCATATTCCGCCGAAAAATATGCGACCAGTGGTTGTTCTTTGTCTCTTTTTCCGTACTGGTCATCAAACCAGGTTTTGCTTGCTAAATATTTTTTGAATGAAGAATAAACCGCTTCTAGCTCCGCTACATATTGTTTGTTGCGTGCTGCTTCTTCTAATTTTTGTTGTGAGACATCACAAATAGTACGTAAAGGATTTTTTCCTGCATTTTTCCATGCCTTTACATCGAGTTTGGCAAACAACTGTCGTGCATCCCAATTCCAAGAGAACCACAAATTATTAGCGATATCCAAAAGTGGTTTTAATTTTTGTGGCGTTGTTGGTAATACGGTAAAAGAATGAATCTTCATATAGTGGTCTCCTCCCTTTCATATATTTTTATATAGTTTTATATTAAGAATATTTTACAATAGAAAACGGCAAGGGGACAAGTTTTTGAGAAGTTTTTGTGTAGCGACAATAGAAGACGTGCGTGTGGATATAATATTTAGCGGTTAATTTCTAGTGGTCAATTTTTAGCAGACAATGCCTCTTTGTTTCAAAGTCAATTTCAGGTCGTTAAGAACGTTGATGTAAACCATATAAGCATCGTAGGGATTGTCGTAGGGATTGAAATATTTATGCACATCACCGTCATTAAACCATTTAGTACAAACATAGTAATAATGGTCGGATGTTAAAAGTTTTCGCCAGGTATGAATTAAATTCGGATCATTGGAGTTCTTCACTGGTCCTTCTAATGCGTAGGCCATTTCTAATGCAGAATCTTGCATGGGATTTCCCAACCAAGCGGAGAGATCGCGATCAATATCTGCCCAAGAAACATAGTGTACTGAATCAATTGGACCGACAGGTGAATAGTTTCCGGCCACTTCGCTGGGAGTTTGAAATCGATAGTCAGGATGTGCCAAAATTTTTTCTGGCAAGGCATTTAGAAAGTTAAATATTCCAGTATCTGCCCATTGGTGTTCACCGAAGGTTTCGTAATCCATAAACAGACCAATGACTTCTCCATTACCAGCAACGGCATGAACCCAGTTAGCATATTTTTCAGCAGTGAGCGGGAATTCGTGCCATCCCCGATTGGAGAAACGAAAAGCGATATCGTCAGAAAGGCGATAATTTTTTAGAAGCAGTTTTAATTTTGGGGCACTAACAGGATAGTAGACAAAATTAGGACTACGCCAACCAAGGATACGCTCGATGCCTTCAGCAAGAATAGTTTTATAACCCAACTTTTCTACTTCGCTGGCCAATTCATTGTTATAGATTAACTCGGTGTTACGGAAAGTGGTACAGTCCACTCCGAAAATTCTTTTGATGGCATTCTTATGGGCGAAAACTTGTTCTTTGAACTCATCCTTAGATTTAAGAAAGCACAATGAGTGGTAATAGGTTTCGTTTATTAATTCCACGCATCCGGTATCGACTAGTGCTTTAAAGCTATCAAGTACTTTGGGGGCATAGAGTTGAAATTGTTCTAGGATTACGCCACTAATGCTGTAGCTAATTCGAAACGCTCCGTTATATCTTTTTATCAAATCAAGCATTAACTGATTAGTCGGTAGGTAGCACTTTTCTGCGATTTTTAACATGATGCCGCGGTTTACTTGGTCATCTTCGTAGAAGTGGTCAGGGCCAATGGAAAAAAAATTATAACTTTTTCGTAGGCGGAACGGTTGGTGAACTTGGAAATAAAAACAAACTGAGACACTCATCTTTTCCCCCGATGCGACTGGAATTGTTGTTTATAATTGTTGTCGTTAGATGTACTATGCTGCTAGAACACATTCTTGATATATTTGCAAAACTTTCTGGGCAGCAATCCCCCAATCCATTTTTTTGAGGATTTCCCAGTTATTTTCGGTAAGACTGTTTTTTAATTGTGGTTTTTCCAGGATGTTGATGATAGTAGATGCCAATCTATGTACATCCCAAAAATCTACCTTTAGTACATTTGTTAATAATTCTGCGACCCCCGATTGCTTGGAAATGATTACGGGAATATTGTAACGCATGGCCTCTAATGGTGTTATCCCAAAAGGCTCGGAGACGGAAGGCATTATGTATAGGTCACTCATTGCGAAGAGTTTCTCGCGGTCACTTTTTCCCAAAAATCCTGTAAAGTGAAAACGATCGGCGATGCGTAATGTTGCCATTCTTTCAATCAGCTTTCTAGTCATGTCTCCAGACCCGGCCATCACAAAACGGACGTTTTGAATTCGTTGTAACACTAAATTAGCGGCCTCCAAAAAATAATCTGGACCCTTTTGCATGGTAATTCTGCCTAAATAAAGAACAATCTTGTCATCTTTGAAAGGCCTGGTGTTACGGTCATAGTAACAAGTGTCTTCCATGTCTACGCCATTATGAACAACATAAACTTTGTTAGGGTTGATGCGATAGTGCTGGACAATAATGTCTTTGGTGCGATTACTCACTGCAATTATTTTATCTGCTTTCTCCATTCCATATTTTTCTAAATTAAATATCTCTTGGTTACCGTGTTCTCCGCAACGATCGATTTCGGTTGCGTGGACGTGTACGATCAAAGGTTTTTTGCTTTGGTTCTTGGCCTCTACTCCTGCCAAAAAAGTCATCCAATCATGGGCGTGAATAACATCAAAATCTTCTTTTTGAGAAAGGTATCTGCCGATCATCGCAAAGCGTCCAACTTCACTGAGGAGATCTTCCCCATAGTCCCCAGAAAAGTCTATAGAAAAATTGCCATGGTAGGAATGTACCATTTTTAATACACTATCTTTTTCGAATTTTTTTACCTTTTCTAAATATTCTTTATAGGTTTCATAGCTAATATAGGGACGGAGTGGAGAATTAACACTAATTTCTTTTTCAAAAAAGGATGTCTTCTTGCGAAACTCTTCTATTTCTTCACACAGATAATTATGTCCATCGATAATCCGAATATCGTGAGCGGCCTGGAGTTGGGATTCACCCTTGATCCTTGGCAAGACAAAGGTTATCCCCACATTTTTTTTTGCAAGCTGCTTTGACAAGCCGTAACATGCGGTTCCTAGTCCTCCACTGATGTATGGGGGAAACTCCCAACCAAACATTAATACTTTCATTTTACTTACTCCTCCCTCGAGATTTGGTGGCATTTATTTTTTTATTGGATTCTTTTTTCTTTTTGGACCTGGACTGCGTCTTTTTCGGCGATTTTACCAGAGATTTTATTGGTAAGACCTTTTTTGTTTCTTTTTTGTTGTCCACTTTTTTATTTTTATCGCCCGTTTTCTTGTTGTTTGTTTTTTTGACACTTGCCAGTGCGACCTCTTTGTTTTTTTTAATTAACTCATAACCTCGAATTACCTCACCTACGCTCCACGCTTGCGCAATACAGCCATTGGGTTGATGAGGATGATCTCCATCAAAAATTTCCGCGATTTGTCCCAAACCATACGCTTTGATGTGTTCTATAAACAGAGGTTCGAAATACTTCTCAAGGTAAGCGGTGGCGACTTCATGTGTAGATGCTACTTTTATGTAGGCCTCTATAAAGTGGGCAATTGGCCAGGGCCAAACAGTTCCTTGGTGGTATCCTCCATCTCTATCGGACACGCCTCCTTGATAGTGTCGACAGTAGCGAGGATCCTTAGGACTTAATGTCCGAATCCCGAAGGGGGTAATTAAAAAATCTTTTACATGTTTGATTATTGATCTCATTTCGGAGGATTTTTTGTAGTCCTCCAGTATCGAAAATGGCAAAGAAAGTGCAAATATTTGGTTAGGTCGCAGTGAAAAATCTGCTCCTTGGTCATTGACAACATCTGCAAGATATCCGTACTTTGGGTCCCAAAATTTATCAAAGAAATTTTTTGGTAGGACTGCCACGAGTTGTTTTAGCTTAGGAACAATTTCGGATTTGATTGAACTGTCGTTGTTTCTGTACAGCGTGCTGGCCCCAGGTACCTTCGCTGCCATATCAACAAGTTGCAGATAAAATTTTATAGCGTTATACCATAATGCATTAATTTCGACGGCATAACCATGTCTGGGGGTTACCGGGCGACCGTTTACCTGAGCATCCATCCAAGTTAGTTGGGTATTAGCGTCTCCTGCGGAGATAAGACCAGTGGGATGCAGCTGGGCAAATGG
>JADGBS010000260.1 GCA_015231325.1 Oligoflexia bacterium
TGAACAAGTTTTGCTTGGCGAAATGATGAATAAAAATAAGTAATAAAAAATAACCCGAAAGACTAATTTCGGGTTATTTGCTTTAAATGCTTGACAAATTGAAAATGTTGTGGTAATATTAAGTTAAGAAATATAAAGATTATAGAAAGGAGTTTATTGAAGAAGATTTTCATCAATACAAGGGCCGTAAAAGTGTTTGAAATGACCCACAAAGAGCAAAATTATCGCGGATATACACCAATTGATGGCTTAATTGGCGATTCTGAGGACGATTTGGCGTATAAAATGCAAAATTTATGTGAAGAAATTACGGCTATGATTAATGAACCTTTAGTGGAATGTAGTGCTTGTAATGGCCGCGGAGTGGTGCTAAAGGAGGATCAAAAATGAGATGCGGATTACAGCTTAACTTTGTAAAAATTCCAGATAATGAAACTGGAGAGGAAGATCTTTTTTATCTTCCAGAAATTCACTATGCTCTTGAAGATTTTTATTTATTTGGTAAGGATATGGAAGGATTTGATTTTGAATTAGATGGTGTTGGAATTGAATATGTCTTAGAAAATCTTTTTGGCGGAGATTATGAAGACTTGCAAAAAGAAATTCTAAAAAACTCAGATAATGGTAATTCTAATATTTCAATTATTATAAATTATGATTGGACAACCACTTACGATTATGAGGATGGTCGTGATGATTGGTGTGAATATGAAGTTGTTGAATTTTTAGAATTAGGAGGCAACGTGGAAAATACAGTTACTATTACAGAAAAGGAATATAAAAATCTCAAAATTAGAGATTTGAAATTATCCGCATTAGAACAAGAGGGCGTTGACAACTGGGTTGGATATGACGAGGCAATGAAAGTGTATCGAAACTGGAAGGAGGCAGAAGTTGGAAAGTAAACTGCGCCTGTGGAAGTATCATGCTGACTGTGGGCGAGGCGGAGATGTTCACGGCTTGTTTGTTGCTACTCAAGAAGAACTTGGCAACATCATTGGTCTAGAGTGCCACTTTGGTGAAATTTTAGGCAAGCATAGTGAGGTTTCTGTTGATCTTTATGATGATGACTTCAAGATGCTCGACGTAGACACAGAAACGATCAAAAAATTGATTAAAGCGGTTGGAAATGACACAATTTGTGGTTATAATCCGCTAGATTACATGAAAAATGACGAAGAATACGAATAGAAAGTATCTTTTATAAGGTTAAAAATGAAAAAACAAAGTAAGTTAGCTTGGGCTGGAATGACAAACTTAGAACTAGCAATCGAAAACTTTGATTTCAAAAAAGTACATACCATTATGTCCATTATGGGGTGGTGCTGGAACGAAGAAGAAAATGTTCCAACCATTAATCACATGAAGGAACTGGTAAAAGAACTATATGAAAGCCTTGATGAAAATGATTGGCCATGGGCATCTAGGGGCGGTTTTCGTGTAGAAGAAAATTCTGATGGAATTGTCACTATTATGTTTGTTTTAGAAGAATCTGATAGCACTTGGTAAAAGGAGAATATATGTCTAATCAAATGGCTTCTGATAGGAATGCTCGTATTGATCGCGCCACTGGAACTTCATTGGCTGATACGTTGACCAGCGCAACTTTGCGCAACACAGAATTGATGAAGGATCAGTCAAAGGCGCAAGAAATCAGGCGTGCGACTGAGAATGTGAATAACATTAGTGCCGTTAAAGATATTTATGAACGCAGTGAACAAGTTTTGCTTGGCGAAATGATGAATAAAAATAAGTAATAAAAAATAACCCGAAAGACTAATTTCGGGTTATTTGCTTTAAATGCTTGACAAATTGAAAATGTTGTGGTAATATTAAGTTAAATCTAGTTAAGGAGTTTATTTTGAATATTGATGATGAAATCATGAAGTTGATTGATAATTTGGGCGATAACTTCAATATTATGAGTTACGTTCATAATAATAGCGACAAATTCGTTCCTGGCATATCTACCGTGTTGTACTCAGGTCCATACTGGGATCGAAAAGAACCAGCGGCAGCAATTAAGGCACTTCTAACAAGCAAATGGATCACATCTGGGGAAAATGTTCAAACATTTGAAAATAGAT
Organism: Oligoflexia bacterium; assembly: GCA_015231325.1. GTDB lineage: Bacteria > Bdellovibrionota > Bacteriovoracia > Bacteriovoracales > Bacteriovoracaceae > JADGAN01. The sequence goes on from JADGBS010000260.1 coordinate 2,088, forward strand.
TTGCGAGAATGTTTAATGATCGCTATGGCCTCATGGTCAATAGCGGAAGCTCGGCCAATCTTGCTATGTTGGCCGCCATGAAACTTGTCAACAACTGGAATGATTCTGCGGAAATCATTGTTTCTCCTGCTGGGTTCCCAACTACCGTGTCTACCATTTACCAGAATGATATGACGCCAGTTTTTTGCGACATAGAATTCCAAACGCTAAACTTTGATTTGGATTTACTCGAACAAAAGATTAATAAAAATACTGTAGCAATTTTCTTGTCACCTGTGCTTGGTAATCCTCCCGATATTGATAGGCTTTTAAATATTTGTGACCAATATGGATTAAAATTGATTTTGGACGGATGTGATTCTTTGGGATCTAAGTGGGACGGAAAATATTTAAACGAGTTTTCAGAATGTACTAGCGACTCTCTATATGTTGCGCACATTGCCAGTACAGGCCAAGGCGGTATGGTTACATCTAAAAATAAAGAAATTGTTGATGTTGCTCGCAGATATGCCACATGGGGACGTTCTTGCTTTATTGGCGGGACAAAAATAGATACGGAAAACGGATTAAAAAATATTGAAAATGTTGTTCCTGGGGATAAAGTTTTTACGCATACTGGCAATTATATGGAAGTTGAAGAAGTTTTTAATAAACCATATAGCGGAGAACTTATGACAATAAAGTGCGAAAAGAAAGAACTTATCACCTGCACTCCAGATCACAAGTTTTTTGTTATTAGAATGGATGACAAACTTAGTGCTGCAACCAGATATGTTCCAATGAAAGATCCAGTTTGGCTGGAAGCTTCTAAGTTAGGGCAGTTTGATTATCTTGTTGAAAAAGTTTCAAAAGAAAATGTTGAAAATCAATATATGACTTGGAATTATGATACATTTTTTGAAAATAAAACCGAAAGCCTATTGATAGACAATGATTTGATGCGCCTTTGTGGATATTGGGTTGCTGAGGGAAGTTTAGTGAAGGGAGATAAAGGATCAAATGGAGTAAAAAACAAAAATTATAAACGAACAGTTATTTATTATAGATATAGGGTTGAATTCGCATTCAATGTAAATGAAACAGAAACCATTGAAGATGTTGAAAATTTAATGAAAAAATATTTTGGTATAGAGTATTGCTATAAATACGTTAGAGGAAATGAAAATGGGATTAAATTATCCTTCAATAGTAGAAAGGCTTATGAATTTTTCAATCAGTTTTTTGGGACCATTTCGTATAATAAATCCTTACCAGATTTTTTTGTCACTATGGAAAAAGAAAAAATTTCTGAGTTTTTAAAGGGATTTTGGATAGGTGATGGGACAAGTTGGAACGGAAGAAGCGGAGAAGATGGGAAGAAAACTAGAAGGTCTACTTTTGCATTTTGCACAAATAGCCATAAATAGTATGAACAAGTAAGAAAAATACTGATTAGATTTGAAATTAGACAAGTAACGCATGTCCGAACCCCAGATAAACATAAGCAAAGCGTAGTTAAAGGAAGGCCGGTTGTAGCACGAAGAAATTTATATAATTTGGTTTTATATGGACAAAATTCTCAAAAAGCAAATGAATTACTTGGAGGAAATAAAAACAACTTCACAACTAAAAAATTTACGTACTTTACAAAAGATGGAGAATACGCCATTTTTAGAATTGATAAAATTACAAAAGAAAATGTTGAAAATGTAAAGGTGTATAATTTTAGAGTTAAATGTGATCACAGTTATCATGTCAATGGTTTGACGGTTCATAATTGTCGTTGCCAATCTGTTCAAAATCTCTTGCCCCACGGCGTGTGCGGAGAACGTTTTAATAATTGGTTGTCTCCAAATTATGAAGGAATTGTAGATCATCGCTATTCTTTTGATATTATGGGGGCCAATTTGCTTCCTCTTGACCTCCAGGGAGCCATCGGAAATGTCCAGCTAGATAAAATTGATGAAATTTTCTCTAAACGTAAACATAGTTATGATGTTATTTCAAATCTATTTGTCAAATATATTGACGGAGTTAAGCTACCAGAAAAATTAGACAAAGCAGATCCAATGTGGTTCGGAACACCCCTTATTGTAAAAGACAAGGAGATGAAAAATAAATTAGTAACATTTTTAGAAAAATATAGAATTCAAACTCGTAATTTTTTTGCGGGGAACCTGCTTTTGCACAAAGGATACGAAAAGCTAGACGATTACAAAAAATACCCTATGGCAAACGAAGTTCTTGAAAAAGTTCTGTTTGTTGGAGCTTCCCCAAGTTATAACGATGTCATTTTCCAATATATCGAAGATACGTTAAAGGAGTATAAAAATGTCTAAGATTCTCGTTTTAGGTGATGGAAAATTAGGAAGCGAAATTGTAAAACAAAGCAAATGGTTCTACATCTCACGACAAAAGGATGATTTCGATTTTCGATATATCCATAGTTATGCTGGATATTTGAAAAATTACGATACTATAATCAATACAATAGCGAATACCGAAAGCTATTCTCCAGATAGAGAATCTATGCGAGATGTAAATTATAAGGCCGTTGTTGATCTTGCAGACTACTGCGAAGCCACCCATAAAAAATTGGTGCATATTGGCACAGATTTTTCCATTGCAAATTCTGAACAACCAGCTACGGAAGATGTTATTCCTATGCCAGCAAATAATTGGTATTCTTATTATAAAACATTGGCAGACGAGCATATTTTGATGAGGATGAATAATTGTTTAGTTTTACGGGGATCATTTAAGTCTAATCCATTCCCATACCCCAATGCTTTTACAAATGTTGAAGGAAATTTCTTGTATGTAAATGAATTTGCTAAGTTAGTTATTGAATTGACCAAGAAGGGGGCCACTGGATTGTATAATGTTGGTTCTAAAAATCCTTATACGATGTATGAATTTGCCCTCAAAACAAATCCAGGCGTAAATCCTATTTGTGATTGGATTGACGATTCAATGCCAGAAAGTGTTGTCATGGATACTAGTAAAATGTGGA
>JADGBS010000261.1:0-470 GCA_015231325.1 Oligoflexia bacterium
AAGTCGTTGGTCAGCAAGAGAGTAAAAACTATCATCTCTTCACTGGTATTCGTGGTGGCGATTGTTCTTGTTCTTTTTAAGATGACTGCATGTGCTAAGCTCGCTGGGCCGGAGAGCGGTTCTGTTGATAGTCTCTCAGTGGGGGAACAGTTGACCTCACTCGATGGCCTCAATACGATCGCTTCGGATAAAAGCGTTGTCTTTATATTGATCCCGAAAAAGGAGGACAGCAGTGTTAAAAAAGAAATCATTCAATCGATCGACAGCGCAAAACAGAAATTGGAAGCTAAGGGTATAAAAGTTGGTTTTTACACATTAAAAACCGATTCACCTGACTATTCAATCGCCTCAGGTCAATCATCACCATTACCTGCAATCATTATTATGAGCAAGGGTGGTGGTCAGGAAGTAGTGAAGAGTGGAGATATTAACGAATCGAGAATCTTGCAATCCTATGTGGCCTCCTTGCG
>JADGBS010000261.1:603-1584 GCA_015231325.1 Oligoflexia bacterium
TGTTGTTTGCTTTACTTCTTGGTGTGGCCAGTGCCGCATCCATTGCCTGTTGCACGCTACCTACATTAGGAATTCTTCTTGGATATTCTGGGGCACAAGTAGATAGAGATAGGCGTATGGCGATTCGTTTTGTACTCCTATTTACTTTTGGGATCATTCTTTCTCTTATTATCATTGGAGGAATTGCTGGTTTTGTCGGGCAGATCGCACAGAATACAATGGGCAGGTATTGGAAAGTGTTTGCTGGTTTTGTTGCGATAATTTTTGGTCTAGCAACATTTAAGCTCTTTCCATTCCGGCTTCCCGCTATTGATCGTGCCAAAATGGATAAGAAAACCCCATCGTTTTTCGGAACAACCATGATGGGCATACTACTGGGGGGCGGAGTTGCGGCAAGTTCGCTGCCATGTAATCCCGGGATATTTATTGTTCTTGGAGCAGCACTATTACAAGGACAGGTTATATGGGCAATGTTGCTGTTATTGTCATTCGCCATTGGATTTGGTCTTCCCATAGGTGCCATCCTGCTGGGTATATCACTGGGAAAGACATTTTTTGTCGCTCGAAAAACGGAGAGGGTTATCAGAAATGTTTCAGGAGCAGTTCTTTTGGTGACAGGTTTTTACCTATTGATTTCGTTATAGTGGAAGTCAAATCGGATTAATAACGGTTTCACTTTGTTTTAAAAGGAGAAATTTCATATGAACTGGAAAAATGAAGCTGATGAATTGAAGAAAAAAAATCCTAAGCATATCCTGTTTTTGTGTGTGGCCAACTCTGCGAGAAGCCAGATGGCAGAAGGAATCGCTAGAGCACTTGCTCCTAAAAATATTCGTGTATCATCTGCTGGATCAAGTCCATCTTCTGTAAATCCTTTGGCAATTAAAGTATTAGAGGAAATTGGTATAGACATAAGTAAACATCAATCAAAGAGTGTTGATATGGTTGATGCTTCCGATGTTGATATAGTTATTACTTTAT
>JADGBS010000261.1:1594-5041 GCA_015231325.1 Oligoflexia bacterium
AGGAAGAGGTTTGTCCCATATTTTTAGGCAAGGCGATTCGCATACATTGGGGGATGCCTGACCCAGCGGTGGCCACGGGAGACGAACAATCACAACTGAAGGTTTTTCGTAGTGTTCGAGATCAGATAAATGAACGATTAACATTTTTATTTACTGATTGGAAGTAAATGAGGAGTGATAAATAATGAAAGAGCAAAAAGTAAAAAATGATATATTTAACGATTCAATCAAAGTGTTGGTTGCAATCGGCGCTGCTATTGCTGCTAATTGTGAGCCATGTTTTAAATACCATTACAATGAAGCTAGGAAATTAGGAATATCAGATAAGGATATTAGAAATGCAGTTAAAACGGCAAAGATGGTAAAAGAGGCACCGGCAAAAGCAATACTACAACTTGCTGAGAAGATTATTTCTAAAAAAAGTATAAATTCATCAACAAGTTGTTCATGTAAATAATTATTAATGGATTATAAAACAAAAAAAATAATTAAATACACTTTAATGTTTTGGATAGTTTCTACTCTCATTGCTGCAATAATTAGAGGAGTAAGCGGTTGTTTATTTACCAGGGACAAAGATATAAAAACATCCAAAGAGGTTGTGTTAAATATATAAAATAAAAAATTTCAAGGAGTACTAAAATGGATTCATCAGAAAAAATTAAAAATACTGTTAAAAATAAATATGGAGAAATTGCAAGAAAATCTTCAACGTCTTGTTGTAGTAGTGGATGTGGTTGTGGAACAAGCTCAAATACAGACTATTCTTTTGTTGGTGAAAGTTACTCTGGTTGTTCAGGATATAATCCTGATGCAGATTTGAATTTAGGTTGTGGAATACCCACTGATATTGCCAACATTAAGGAGGGCGATACCATAATAGATTTAGGTTCTGGTGCTGGGAACGATGCTTTCGTTGCGCGATCATTAGTTGGTTCAAACGGAAGAGTAATCGGTGTTGATATGACCGAGGAGATGATCCAAAAAGCAAAAGAGAATAATAAAAAAATGGGTTATTCCAATGTAGAATTTTTATTTGGTGAGATAGAAAAACTTCCAATAAATGATAATGTTGCAAATGTAGTTATAAGTAATTGTGTTTTAAATTTGGTTCCAAGTAAAACTAAAGCATTTGCTGAAATTTTTCGAGTAATGAAAAACGGAGGACATTTCAGTATTTCAGATATTGTGACAACAGGAGATCTTCCACTAGCTATAAAATCAGCAGCAGAGGCCTATGCTGGTTGTGTGGCCGGAGCTTTAATTAAAGAAGATTATTTAAATATTATTAAGGAAACAGGTTTCGTTAATATTAGAGTGGCCAAAGAAAGAAGGATCACTATTCCAGATGATATGCTAAAAACATTTCTAACCAAGAAAGATATAGATGAATTTAGAAATAGTGATGTTGGTATACTTAGTATTACCGTCTATGGGGAAAAGAAATAATTATTGAAAAAGCTAATGTTTGGGTGTTTATTATGTATACTCGATTCGTCGTTGGCACTATTCCTTAAGCGTTATTCCCTGAGTTTCTAATATGGAATCATAGATTATGCAACAAAACCATCGAAAGGTCGTTTTAAGATGAATAACAGTGTAATAACTCAAATCAGCTCTGAATTAGGATTAAAAAACTATCTCGATAGATTTATATATATTATGGAGATAGGGGAAAAGGTCATGGTATGTAGGCCAATGAAATATTTTTAAAGACTTATTCAGAAGAACTTTTAATCGCACTAGGCAATTTCAAAATATTATTACCTTATTTACTTCTAGCAAACTAAGCAAATGAAACTAAAATCCTATACTTTCCCTTATGAAATTTTTGTCAGTACATCGATTAACTTCGGCCTGCAAGGTAATATGGTCTATACCATAGTGTTCTTTCAATAGGTGTTCTATCTTGTCATAAATTCTCTCCGCTTCTGAAATTTTCATATCATTCATATCTAGATGTGCCTCAAAATAAATTGTTTTTTCGTTCATCATCCATGCATGAATATGGTGAATATTTTCCACACCATCTATTTTTTCCACGGCCGCTTTTATATTGTCATATTCAATCAGGGGTGATGCCTGCATTAATATATCAACTGTTTTTTTCAAAATATGCCATGTCTCTTTTAAAATATAAATAGAGATAAGAATCGTAATCAGAGGATCAATCCACACTATATTCCAAATTTTTATTACAATTCCACCGATGACGACTCCTACAGAAGAAACGGTATCACTTACGAGATGTAAATAACTTGATTTGATATTTAAATTCTCATGAGAATCTTTTTCCAGAAGATAAACGGATATAAAATTTGCAACTAACCCTATCAAGGCAACGATAATCATAAGATTTCCGTTGATTATTTCAGGAGTGTTGAATCTTTTATATGCTTCAAAAATCAGCATAATAGAAATCCCAACTAATATTCCTGAGTTAATAAAGGCCGCAAGTATTTCTGCTCTTTTATATCCAAATGTTTTCCTTATATTCTTTGGTTTATTGGAAATTCTATTGGCAAAATAGCTGAGTGCAATTGCAATCGTATCACTTAAATTATGAAGACTGTCGGACATGAGGGCCAAACTTCCAGAAATTAATCCTCCCACAAATTCAGCAATTGTTATAACTGCATTTAAAACAGTAACCCAAAATATTTTTTTCCCAGACAAATTAGATATATCATGGGAATGGCCACTGCTATTTTTATGATCGTGATCTAATTCTTTTAGTTGTTCATTATTTTCTTCATGTTCCATCACAAAACCTCAAATAAACAAGCAATAATGAAGGTCAAATGTACTAATTATCATTAATCATTTTTTCATTTCTTGATATAACTTTAAAGCATTATCTCCTCTCATCTCGGTTTCCATTAGCTTAATAAGACCATCTTGAAGATATTTGCTTTTATATCCTTTTAATGTCAGATAGTGTCTCGCAAGAGATGCCCTATCAATATGAGGGCATGCAGTTACTATTAATTTATTTTTGTCTAATTTATTTAAACTGGTAGGCAGTTCATTGATCGGAATATTAATTGATGGTTCTATTTTCCAAAGGGCATATTCTTCCTTAAAGCGTATATCAACAAGTTGAACTTGCTTCTTTTTAAGAAGTTCAACCAATTCTTTTGCTGAAATTTTCATCTCATCTCGCTCTTTATAATCAAAGGCCGAAAGATATTTATCAAAGTTTATCTCGGACGCAGTAGCGAAAGAGCTATAGCAATTTAAAAATATTGAAGTAATTAAAAATAAAATTAATTTCATGTTAAAAGTTCTCCTTTAAATATTTTTTTATGGCCCATAATCAGAACCATGACTGGCATAAAATAAAAAGTTAAAAACATAGAAAAGAAAAGGCCCCCAATAACAGCAATGGCCATTGGTTTTAATAATTCTGTTCCTTCATGAAGTCCAATAGCAAGGGGGATAAGACCA
>JADGBS010000262.1 GCA_015231325.1 Oligoflexia bacterium
TATCCCAGTACTGGCCAAATGCTCTAAAAAGTTGTTATGGGCATGCCCACCAAATTCAGGGTAGGAAATATTTGCCTGCTGTTTGATCTGAGAGGAGTAGGGCTCAAAATTACGAAATCCTATTCCCAACCACGGTCGTTGTTTAAAAACTTCAATAACTGCCAAAAACTGTGAATAACGAATATCTTGGGATTTGATCCGCGATTCTGAAGTGAGAAGTTCACCGAGTTGTTGGTTGCCTGTTTGCGATCCCCAATATACACCAGCGCCCAATCCCAACAATAGACAAATCACTACGATAAATTTTTTCCATTCTCCTTTGCCAACAAAGAAAAAAGGAATGGCCAGCGCAAAACCCAAGAGTGCGCCCCTTGCAGCAGATAGAACAAAACCAATCAAGTTTATTATAAAAATTATTATCAACCACCGTCCGTACCGCTTGCCCTTCGGTGAATTTAAAATAGTCGCCAAAAGCAACAATAGAAAAAATTGTATTCCATATGCGTAGGTCATATACATCCCATATAGTCCGCAATTACGGGTGGGATGGCATGCAGTTTTCATCCGCAAAGGATTGTAACCGTAGTATAACGAAAAAATTCCGACCAAAGTAGCTACTGTAGTCGCCACTAAAAACAAAGTCCATAACCAACGAAAACGTTTAATCCAAACATCTTTTTCTAATTGCGACAAACAACTATATCTCTTTCCCATTTCTTGGTAGACAATAACGGATACTAGCGCGAAAAAAAAATATTTCAATTGCATAATATGCTTACCGGGATTGTCACCGACTGCAACGATAAGTTTCCAATTAAAAATTATCGAAAGGATTCCACTCCCCAAAATCCCTACTAATGCCCACGTGCTGATCGGCATATGTTTTAAACCTTGCCAAAACTCCCTCGCCAAGAAGGATTGTCCCCGTTTATGGTATAGATGGTATAGTATTAAAATAAACGTGATCAATAAAAAGATATGGTGTAATGCAGTAATCGAAATTGAAGTAAATATCCCCACCGATAAAAAGAAAAGTGCTATGAAAAAAAACGACTCAATATACTTGTTCAAACTCACAGCATAACGCTCCTTGTAAATACACCAGTAAATGAGTACATTAGGATATATCATTAAATAGGTAAGTCAAGTCACGTTTCAAAGCCGTGAATATATGTACCTTCTCTGTATAAAATAAAAAATATTGCACATTTTATTGCACATTTTTTTTCTGCCCGTTAGAATAATATTAATGGATGAGAAAAATAAGGTCTTCGTTTTTGACAAAAAAGAAGTGGCACTGGTTTTTATCTTCATGATTCTAAGTGCCATAACTTCTTTCGCCATTGGGGTGAAGGTGGGAAAATCCTTTTCCTTTCAAAAAAGCGGGATTATGCCTCAAGACCAACATACCGTTCAATTGAAGTCGGTGGCCGAAGAACGTATGGAGCAAATTGCTAAAGATGCCGCTCAACACAGTAACGTCGCCAACAAGCAACAGAGTGTAGATAAAACTTATCTACGGTTAGAAGAAGAGTTCCAAAAAATTAATCACCAGTTAATTGAAGGAGCGCAAAGTAGTAAAGAGGGCAAAGATAACGAAAGTAAAGATAACGAGGATAAAGGCACCTTCCATTCATCAGAAGCAGTGACCAATACGATCACTGCTACACCACCGTCCGTACTTACTGCGCCTGATACGCATGCATCAGCGGATGCTCTTGCCGCACCAGCGCCCGCCCGATCACCTAGCGACGTCACGATCATAACGCCTAAAGTACCTGCTAACGGAAAATACACCATTCAGCTGGGGTCATACCAACAAGAAAGTGACGCCATAAAATTTGCTGATGGATTCAGAATTCGCGGCTACACCCCCATATTAAGTGAGGTACGAATCCCTAGCAAAGGAATCTGGTATCGAGTAAGTTTGGGATCCTTCCCAACTATCTCTGAGGCCAAACAGTATATCGAAAAAGAAGAATCGCTCTTCCAAGGGCAAGATTACGTCATAACTGAGTTCAACTAAAAACATTTATCTACAAATTGCTGTGTATATAAAATTGCTGTGTATATGATTCAATTATACGAAGGCGTAAATAAATGAAGCTATTCATAATATTGCTAATATTCAGTATTATTGATGCTTTCTGTTCCGAGGCAACCATTTACAGCATCACTGAATTAACAGACTTTAATGCGATTGTTAATAAATATAATTCACCATCGCAATTGTGCGACAATATATCCGATGACCTACCTTTAGAAAAAACATTATCAATGAAGGCAACTTGTGTCCCCAGTGCAGGCAGAATAAATATACCTTTCCCCAACGAAGATGGGGATATCATAAGAGCAATAACAACTAACGCTGGAATTGCTGGACATCTAAAAAAATTAAAAAAAGGTGGTACCTCTTGTAAAAATTTTTTTGCCTATGCTCCCCGTCCCGCAAATAATAGGAATGACATCGATTGCGATATAATGGTAGGAGCAGGAGGTTCTTTCAGAATTTTTATATACAATACTTTCAAAGATGACAATAGCCTGAGACCAAGGGATCAATAAAAACATTCTCAAAAGCGAATATGTTTAAATGCTCTATTAGTGAACAAAATGAACAACAAGTACTCTGTGGTCAACCAAAAACAGTGGCAAAATTAGACGCAATATCTAACGAAAATGGCGACAATGAAACAAACCGAGAAAATGAAGAAAATATGCGTGCCGAGTTAGAGAAGGGAAAATTAATCTCAAGTATTCCTAAAGTAGATGGCAGGGCGACGGGTCCAATAATTCATGGTGTTGTCGAGGATTGTATAGGGAATGGAATAAAACGTTTTTATGAAGAATATTTCGATAACGGAAGTTTAAAACACTTTGATTCTACTGATGCTCAATCGCTGACTCCGGCGAAACTAGGAGAAATTTTTTTAAGAATTATGAAGCAACTGCAAGGGATGTATGATAACGGATATGTTCATTTAGATGTTAAGGATGATAATATTTTGTTAGGAGGAGATGGTTCATCCACTATCGCAGATTTCGGTACGGCCACTCCTATTGATGGATACGGACGTCTACCCGCTGATAAAATTGCAACGGCCGATAAATTGTGCGGAACCCAAGGTCTTATGGACGATAGATATTACGACATATGTGCTAAACACTTGACATTTGTTGATGAATGCTATCCCAAAAAAACAAAGGTGCAAAAAGAACTTTGGGTCCAATATAATTGCGATAGGCGCCTTAACGAGTTAATAAATGCGTTCGCACAAACTGATCTCAGAAAAAATGACGTATATGCCATGTCACAAACAATAACTAAATATGGCAGATTTATGGGAATAGGACCAGAATTTAATCTTAATATAAAAGTCATATGTCAGCTGCCAGATAGTGATTCCCGAATAGCTAGTTTTAGTAGAATGGAACGGTTGATTTTTGATATGTGTAGAGGAAATCCTACCGAGAGGATTGACCTTTCTACTGCTATTGCCAGATTTAAAATTTTACAAAAAGAGATCATACCTGGAATCGTACCTATAGAAGGAGTTGAGTACGACCGCGTTACCCAAGAACTAAAGATAGCGCAGAAGGCAAGACGTCTAGCGGAAATGAAGGAAGCGGCCGCGAGAATACAGAGAAAAAAAGAGGAAGCAGATAAGGAAGGATCTGAGGTAAACCGAGCACACGACGATTAAGCAATTTTTTTTTATTTTTTGCTTCCAAGCTTTAGATTTTTTATGCTGATATTTATCAATATCTACCGTAAAAATACACAAAACAAATGATATTTAAAATGATATTTAAAATGATATTTTAGATGCTATCTAAGATGATATTTAGATGAGTAATCGCTAAAAATTAACCGCAATCAATCCAGTTTGGCCCAATAAAAAATAATCGTTGATTACTAACACTTCCTTTTTTTTTTCAAGATGCTAGAATGTTACCCCTGGAGTCATGATATCCGACCACTGATCTAGAATTGTGGTTGTCCGTTTGCTCTCTCGGTACGTCAGCAGAAAACAATTCTGATCGTTTGCATTGCTTGCATGCGGTGAGGAATCTATGAAAACTGTAACAACTGCAGTTAATATCTGCTACTTCGAAAGCATCAAAAGCTTCGGCATGAAATTTTGCAAGAACTTCATTCTCAACCTGCTCTTTTTGTCACTAGTACTTTTTGCCAGCTGCGCGAAGGATCAAGAAAACCAGGTTGTCAAAGACATCAAGCTGACCACTACTCTCGACAGTAACAGCAATGAGCTCTGGATCAGTATCTCTGCGCTGTTTGATTTGGGAGGCATGGCCATGACTGCCATCACTCTTCCTGTACGTGACCCTTATGACCCAGAACGAGTCTATGGAAAAATTTTCTTTAAACCCACAATAGAAGGCACCTATAACGAAGTAGGTGTGCAAATCAATTTAAGCGACTGTGCAAAAATTCCTGGCGGCATTGCCACTTTACCCAATGGAGAGGTAATACCTATCAGTGGAATTGAAAAGAATCGCGTTCTGGAATTACGTATCGACCAAATTCAATCTAAAGTTTATGTCGCATTAGACAGCGACTTAACCCTCTTCGGATTTGCGATCACCATCGACCAATTTGATCAAGTCGCTGCATACATAGGAGGAGCTAATGTCTTCTTGGGATTTGATATCTTTAAAGTTAGAGGTATGGCCGGTCTATACACCGGGTTAGATCCTTCCCAGAGCGGATTGGGCTTTTTTGTAGATTTAAGTTCAGTTATAACCACAGATATCTTGAATGATATTATCAATGGTACACCAATTGATCCAATTGCTTTCAGAGATGCTAAAGCAAATAAATCAGTAACCTGGAGCAAGGAGTACTACAAAGAGCTAAATCATCGCTTTGCAGACCAACTTCCTTCAGCAAAACAACAGAAGAAATTGAAAAAGATCCTGAAGAAGATGGCCCATGACAAAACCGTATTGACTTTCACAAAAGAAGAGTAGCAA
>JADGBS010000263.1 GCA_015231325.1 Oligoflexia bacterium
TTGCACCGTTTGTACGATGCCGGTTTGTACCTTGTTATTTATTTTTTGTTTTGACAAGGTAATCAATTGCCAGTTAAAATGTTAGGAACCACATTTTCAGTCTAGTAACCAATTGCGGCATCACCAATAGTAATAACATACATTAAAAATAAACTTACTTAGTCACCCATCACCTAAACCATTTGCAGAATGCATATTCATGCTTGAAAAATATATTTATAAAAATACTAGCTGGGTTACCCGGCGTGGCCCGTGAAAGAGTTAACTTTAAAACTACAAATGATAACCTTTTCTAACAACGCATTGCTTGGCATTGTTAGTCAATAAAGTCTGAAAACTAACTTATTTATAAAATCTAGTGAAATAATATGACAATTAAAATAAATGACATTTATTTTCCTTTTAAGAACAAACGATGGCTGGAACAAACATAAATATTTATTATATAGGTTTATTTTTAATGTATGTTATTACTATTGGTGATGCCGCTATTGGTTACTAGACTGCAAATGTGGTTCCTAACATTTTAACTGGCAATTGATTACCTTGTCAAAACAAAAAATAAATAACAAGGTACAAACCGGCATCGTACAAACGGTGCAAACTACTTGGAATTTCAAAAGCGAATGTTTATAAGAAAGTTAAAATTAAATAGATACACAAATCTATAATTATGTCACGTAAAATTTTTGAAGACAAAGTGAAAAGTGAAGCAATCACTGACCCTGAATTACTTGCTGAAATTGATAAATTGCGGTACACGGTATGTCTTTATTAAATTTACTCCTTTAAAATAATGTGAATTGTATCTAACATCGTTAGATACCGAAATATGTATTTCATACATGTTATTTATTAGCTCTATAAGATGGTTTTCATTAAGAAATTTATTTGCCATTCCCTCATTTGAACAATGTCGATTTTTAACCAGAAAAACAATATGAAAAGATATTATTTTAAATATTAATACTTTTTTCGTTAATATAAAATGACATAGATCATTAATAATTTTCAATAATTACATTCGTTAGAGTAATGATATTCAATAAATGTTTATAATGCGTTACTTAGTGTGGTGTTATAATATAATTTAGAATATTTTTTTTCAAAAAAATATTTATTATATTTTAGTTAAGTTCTTTCCGTTAAAATAGCAGACATATGCGTCCTATTATTTAGAATCTATGTACATTTATTAGCATTCTAATTTTCAAACCATTAAAACAAACATTCTAAAAGGTTTTGCAAACAAACCTTAAAATAAATGTACATAGCCTCTAAATAATGACAAGCATACGTAAGCAATTTTATTAATGTAATTTCAGAAGGTGATTCGAAAAATGATTTGTCCAACTTGCTGCTTAGTAAAGCCTGTCAATCATGTCAACTACTGCTTCAGGTGCGAAGACTGTGAGGAAATAGGCTATGGGTCTAGGCATTACAAAATTTGCAAGGCGAAAATACGTGACAATTCTGTTGTTTTGCCAACGTACACAGTCACCATCGAGCCCAAACCTAAGAAAGCTATTCCACTGCAAAAAATTCCAAAGGTTCGTAAACCAAAGAAGTCACTGGAGGGTAAAACTAACACCCGAGTTGGAAAAGTTAAAACTACTCGCACTAAGAAGACGGTTTGTGATGTTGTACTTGTGCCAGAGCCAGCTGTTGATGGCAGACGAACGCACAAAACCACAGAAACATCTTCCACAAGCACGTCTAAATCAGATGCTGGCTCGATGAATGCTTGCAAGAAATCTAGATTTCAAGTGGACAATTATGACTCGGTAATTTAATACGTAAAATTGAATGTATTTTAGTATGTTTATTTGTCTTTAAGAAGACGGCACCATTGGGGTTAGTGAATATTTTGTGCTAATGTAAAACATTTTTCGGTTTAAAAAATTTATTACTTCTAACCTAGATTGTTGCCTTGATAATTTATTTTATATTTTCAAAATATTTACCACTAATTTTTCCATGTTTGAAATGTATTTTAATAAATCAGTACAACCATTAAATAAAATATAGCAAATAACAGATAGCATCATATTGTTTCCACATTAATTTTATAAAAAAACAATTTGCATCAGGACCCAATTATACTAAACTTTTTACATACGTAATTTACAAAAATTAATAATAAGGTAGGTCGTTTCATAAATATATAAAAAATTAGTCAGTAAGGAACTTGCTTATTACGAATACATAAATAACGTTCGTCAAAGGTTTTGGAAAATTTTGGACCTTCTTTAAATCGATACTTTTATTATTTCGTGTCTTTGAAATTCAATATTTCTTATATTTTTACTTTAGGAGGATGATTTCGTTATTGAAGAAAAAAAACCGAAAGTACAGAAAGATTCGTCACCTAAGGTCCTTTCAAAGAAAGATTGGAGAAAGCCAGGCTCAGAAAACACCCTCGCTAAAAATGACTTGAAGAATCCAAGCAAAGGAAAATCAAAGAAACCAAGCCGCGTTTCATCGTTTCAAGACAAAACAGAACATTGCGAAATAAAAAAGGAAGCAGTTGATATTCCTAGTACGTTTTACGCTAAAAAGATTTTTGACAGAAAATCAGATCTCAAAATTAAACAAGAAGAAATGCTACCCTTCACTATAAAAAGGGAAAGGATGGATTTTTCTCAGTGTCCTGTATCACATTCTGTCCATGATGCTAGAGAAGTCGTCGAATGCATCTTGAATGAAATCTTGTCAAAGTTGCCCATAAAGCAAAGTGAAGTCGCCGTGAACTACGGTGAGCAAAGAGTTCCAGAGTACGTTCCAATTTCTAAGCCATTTACTTGCACGGATTCGTTTCAAGAAGTCCCTCAACATGAATCACAATTTGTCAAAGAGGAAACAATTTTGTCGGGGAATATTGGCCAAAAATCTCTTCCACTTGCAAACCTTGTGTTTAGCGGCCCATTCGACGACCCATTCCAATCTAAACCACGTCAGATTGACAATGAAGAATCAGTTTTTTCTCAGCGTCACGACTGGATTTATGCAGAATACAACACTCAGCTCGAAGCTCTTAAAAAGCCTCCGATAGAAGTCAGCCTTAGCATGCTGAAGTATCAACCATTGGATGCCGAAGTGCCACTTCATCCACGTGCCAAACCAAGAATGTCGGCTATGGGCAAAGAAGCTAAGCCGAGCACAAGTAGAGAAAAAAATGCTTTTCATCAGGAGAAAAAGGAAAGTGATATGGTTTTTTGGGATAACGCTGACGTCAACGCACGGGCAGAGGGTGAAGTTGATTTGTGGGAACTGTTAGGCGGTGGTAATATGTTATTTCGTTACATGTTCATTTAAAAATTATAGATTTTTATGTCATTTTTCGTCCCAAACAACAAGTAATATGTCTGTTTGTTAATTCGAAAATAAAAGCACTTTCACGTATTATTTGGTTAAGATTTATAATAATAAAAAATTCATTATTTACCCATTTCGTCATCAGATCTAAATCATTTATTTAATGACGCATGTATAAATAGTTTTCCATTAGAAACATAAATGTTAAAGTAACCTTTTTTAATTATATGTTGAACGCTTAAATAAACTGCTAAATAAATATTTTACCGTCACCGCGTAACATTTTAATTTTCACAGTCTTTAAATCTAGGTACTTTTTCGTTAACAAATATCCCAATATTAAATATTTTTTTTAATTACAGCATGGGACCGTGTTGCAAACTACGGAAAAGTTGTTGATGAAGTCATCAGAAGAACCACCTAAGAAGGAAAACATTAAATCACGGTGGGAAATGTACTGTCAACAAGACGAAAAGAAACCATCTATGTGGACAACACCTAAATAATTTGCCTTAATAATTTGAATATTAAATGTACCGTTAATAAAAAAAGGAAACTTTTTCAATGATTTGTTTAACAAAATGCCTATATACATGAGATTTGGTGTTTCGGATATTTTAGGTTTAACAATTTTCATTTAAATTAGTTATTTAATAAACACTTCGCAAAATAAGTTCTTTGTGGTTAAATTGATATATAAATAACAATTTTGCAAACATTAGCAATTTGTAAGAATTGATGTACCTAAGACTGTTATTTATAACGTGGCATATGTAATATATTAACAGAAAGCATATATATGCTGTGATAGTGCGTTAAAACACTTAACTACATCTCGTCGATTCCCATGTTTTTCGTAAAAATTTAGTATTCAAAGTTTTCCCTAATTACTAATTAAAAATTGTATGTCAACCTCCTTATCTTGTCAAAATAATAATTTAATAGTCACACAGTTTCTATGTCGACCTTCTTATCTTGTCAAACTTAAAAAGTTAAATTGATATAAAATAATAAAAATGTTCTAACTTAACCTTCTTTGGAATATAACTGAGTTCTAAATATTAACATCTCTGGATAAATATTTGATAGCTATAGGTAAAACGAACGCAGAGTTATGCAAATTTATAAAAGAAAAGTTAATTTTCTTATAATTGTGATGTAAATTTTCAAATATGATTAAACAACTCTAATTGTAAATTCATGTGACTCACAAAAACTTCTGTGTTATTGATTTGAAATATTAATAAATCCAAAAAATGATGTTGCTTTTAAGTTGGTTTAATAAATGTCATTAAAATAAACACTATTTGGATTTTATCAATATTGCTCTCGGTATACCTCAGTACATTTAAGGAAGCTAATGCTAAACAAAAACGAAAATAAAAACACAATTTCAAATTCAAATTTATTCTAAAGTATCTTTTTGCACAACAAATTGGATATATCTACTCAGTTGAAATAGATAATACAAGGGTTTGTAAAAATATTCCATTTAAAGTAGATAAAAAAATATAAGTATTTTAATATGTGAACTAAATTTTATGCATAAAAACGTTTTCAAATTTTCTAATTTTAATTTGAGAATATTACGTCCACTAAATATTCTACTGGGTTAATATTTCTAGCACTGAAAATT
>JADGBS010000264.1:0-3774 GCA_015231325.1 Oligoflexia bacterium
ATTCGGAGTTAAATCATTTTTTGAAGGATAATCCGTATAACGCATATTTTGCTAAACCGTTTTCTCTCAGTGCAGTGGTGGCGAAGATTAAGCAAACATTGGTAGAATTATACCCTCATCTAGAAATTGTCAAAGGGCTAGAGTTAAAGTCAAATGAAGTGAAGTACTCTCGAGTGAGAATTGTTCATTTTTTGCATTTCAACACTGTTAATTGCGATGTGTATCTACGTCTTTCAGAAGGTAAATTTGTAAAAATTTTGAACAAGGATGAATTATTTTCTAAAGAAGTTCTACGCAAATATACACGGAAGGAAGTTGAATATTTATATATCGAACAAACAAGCTTTGAAAATTTTTCTAAGATGGTTTTGGATTATTGCAAACGTTCATTGGAAATTGATATGTGTTGTCTAGACGCTTTATCAGGTACATCTTCACTAGATGCAAAAGTTGATGCGCAGGTATGGGGTATTTCTTCTATTTTTGAGATCGCCAACAAGCTAGGACTAGACCCGAGGATGGTCGAGTTGACTACGGTTATTTGCAATTCTACATTGGATGTTCTTCGTAATCAGTCCTCAATTAAGGGATTGCTTGAAAAATTAATTAAAAGTGATAATTTCTTATACCAGCATAGTTTACTTAGTGTCTATATAGCATCTGCGGCCGCTACCGAAATGGGTTGGGATGAACGTAGTACAATGGAAAAATTGGCCACTGCCGGTATTTTGCACGACCTCTCTTTGGAGAGAGTTAGTGATTCCATAAAACCAGAAAATTTGGAACAATTTGATATTATTTCTGATGATCAGACTATCGATCGAAGAGTAAAAAAAATTATTATGAATCATCCGCTGGACACCTATGCCATGGTAAAAAATGCCACCGCTTTTCAAGATGTAGATAATATTATATTGCATCATCATGAGCTTCCGAACGGGGAGGGGTTTCCTCACAAATTGAGTGCGTCACAGATACCACCGCTTACATGTTTGTTTATTTTGGCGGAAACTTTTGCACGTAAGATTATTACAAAAGAGATCAATGATGATGTAGTTCGTGAATTATTGCTGTCTTTTAAAAAAGATTACAAGCAGGGAAATTTTAGAAAACCGTTAGAGGGGCTGTTGAGTGTTTTTAATCATGGTAGGATGACGGGGTCTGCGCGATGAAGAATATTGAACATAAGATATTGTTGGTAAATGATTCCAGGCTAGAGATTACTTTATTGGACTCTTTGCTTGCTGGTCACGATTTTCGAGTTGCGAGTACATTGTCTCCTTTGTGTGCGTTGGAGATGTTGGCCTATGATGAATATTCATGTGTAATAACTGATTATTTGATGCCGGCCGTTTCTGGGATTGATCTATGCAGAAGAATCAAGTCTAATCCTAAAACTCAGTGGATTCCGGTGATTTTGTTATTGGCCAAAGATGAGACTCAGCAGCTGGTACATTTATTGAAAAGTGGCATCGATGATTACATTGAAAAAGGGACGGCCAGACCGCTTTTTATAGAAAAAATAAAATCTGTTTTAAAAAAATATGAGATTTTAACTGAAAATACTCGGTTGATAAAAAACAGAGAGGAATTGTTTTCGTTGATTACTCTCGATTTACAGGGACCGGTTTCTTTTATTGAGTCAACTATGCGCTTGTTGCAAGAAAATTTTTCCGAAAAAATGCCAGCGGAGATGATGAATTTTATAGGTAAGAGTAGGGAGCGGGCATCTTATTCGCTATCGGTAATCAATAATATTTTGGGGTTGGGTATTGGTGACAGTGGTGTAAAAATGAACCTTTCCAAAATAAATGTTGGTGAAAAAATTAAGGATATTCTTAAAAAATTTTCGACAACGTTCGTAGTGAATATTCCGGATGGAACAGTAGTTTCTTTTGATGATGATAAGTTTCAACAACTAATAGGTATTTTAATTTCTCATATGCTTGTTGGTACAAATCATGAGGGCGTGATTACGATTTCTAGTGATATATTGAGTGCTGGAGACTTAGATGATTTTAGTAGCGCTCTTAAGTTAGAGTTTCAAAACAGCAACGAGGATATTTTAATTCCAGAGTTAAATTTTATCACAGATGCAGAATTGGCCAAGTGTCGAGAGATTTGTCGTCTTCATGGGGGAGATATATGGTGTGAAAAATTTGTCGATAGTGGATGCACATTTAAACTTCTCATTCCTGGAGTAGTCAATGATACTGCGACTATACTTTTAGCAGATGATTCTCTAGCATTACGGGCAGTCGTAAGGGCAGAGGTGGAGAGGAGCGGACTGCAAGTAGAAGAGGTGGAAAGTGGTGAACGAGTATTACAATTTGTCGAACAATTTAATACGGATTTGTTATTGATTGACGTGGATATGCCAGTCAAGGATGGTGTTGTTACCGTAAAAGAGTTGCGTGAAAAATATAGTAAAGAAAAGTTACCGGTAGTTTTTCTTACCACCTATACCAATAGTATGGTCATTAACAAACTTTTAGAGATGGCGCAGGACGTTATCTGTAAACCACTGACCTCTGGGGATGTAACTAATAAAATAGTTCCTCTCTTGTCCAGGAGTAGGTCAAAATTTTTACACACTTTTTTATTTTTGGGATTAGATAACAGTAATTTTCTACAGGCCCAAAAATATTATCAACAACAAGGTATTGGGGCGATTTTGGCCCAGAACTTCTATGAGGCAAAATTTTTTACACGGACTCGTAATATTGATTTGTTGGTGATCTCATTAGTTCATTTAGATGTGAGAATTTTTGAATTAGTTCGGGATATGTTTAACAAGCGACCACCAAAAATGGTGGTCGCCATAGTCGGAGATGGCCTCGATCGAAAGCTCTTGGCCAGTTTTGAGGTTGATCATATCTTACCGATTTCTGCATTGCAAAATGATCATTTTGCTTGGGATGAGATATTGCGTTTTTTTCAGCGACAAGATGTTATCTCTCAGGAGAAAAAAAATCCCAAGATTTTGTTAGTGGACGATTCAGAGGATACTGTTCTCTTGATAAAAAATTATTTAAACCATTTTCCCTGTGAACTGACTACTGCCGAAAATGGAGAGTTATTCTTGGAGTTAGTTAAGAGGGATTCCTTCGATCTTATTTTTTTAGATATGCTAATGCCAGTTAAAGATGGACACGAAGCGGTGAAAGAATTTCGAGAGTTTGAAAATGTCAATCACCTTCAGCGTACTCCGGTGGTGGCGTTAACTGCGCATAATACTCCTAGCGAGATTGAACATGCACTGCATTCTGGTTGTGATCAGCACCTAAGTAAGCCTGTGTATAGAGAAGAGATAATAAAGGTGTTGAAAGATTATTTGGAGCGTAATGTTGTCGTTTAGTAACATATTGTAGAGGTAAATTATAGAATGGGTGAGATTAAGAGCGAACGCACTTCCCAAGGAAAGAAAGATGAATCTTTATTCAAGGATTTTTTGCACTCAATCGTTATAGATGATCTGGTGGGTATGGGGCGGGGATTGGCAAAACCGATTGGATCATACACACAAATGGGGATGTTGCGTCTCGGCAAAAGATCAGAGCAACGCTTTAGAAAAGTGAAAGAGTTGGTCCCCCTAGCGGAGCTACCGCAATTAGTGTTTGGTGGTTGGGATATCTTTCCTGAGAATGCTTTTGAAGCAGCAGGTCGGGCACAAGTACTCGAGCCAAATTTACTACAATCAATACGCGGTGATTTAGAAAAGATCCGCCCGATGTCAGCAGTATTTGATAATGATTACGTTAAGAACATCAATGG
>JADGBS010000264.1:3847-4375 GCA_015231325.1 Oligoflexia bacterium
TGAGGGATGTGACCGTGCGGTAATGGTTTGGTGTGCCTCAACTGAAACCTACAATCCTGTTAAGAAAGTACATTCTTCCTTAGCAGAATTTGAGAGGGGTTTGGATGAAAATCATCCTGACATCTCTCCTTCCCAGATTTATACCTACGCTGCTCTAAAAGAACGGATTCCGTACGTCAACGGATCTCCCAATATTTCTGTTGAAATTCCCGCTATTCATCAATTGGCGCGGGAGATGCGGGTACCTATTTGCGGTTCAGATTTTAAAACTGGACAAACCCTGATGAAGACGATTGTCGCACCAGGGCTACGTAACCGGTTGTTGGGGGTTGCTGGCTGGTACAGCACAAACATCTTAGGAAATCGTGATGGAGAAGTACTGGATGATCCTGGATCCTTTCGTTCGAAGGAGGTTTCCAAAAGCGGCGTGCTCGAAGATATTCTTAACGCCGAGGACTACCCAGATCTTTATAAAAATCTTTGTCATGTAGTAAAAATTAATTACTACCCTCCTCGTGGTGATAACAA
>JADGBS010000264.1:4426-4918 GCA_015231325.1 Oligoflexia bacterium
CGATCCAATGCAAATCAAGATCAACTTTCTGTGTCGTGACTCTATATTGGCCGCACAAGTAGCTCTCGATTTAGCACTTTTCATGGATTTAGCAATGCGCGCAGATCTCTATGGTATTCAAGAGTGGCCATCATTTTATTTTAAAGCACCACTGACTGCTCCTGGAATCAAAGCGGAAAATGACCTTTCCATTCAATTGTTAAAACTTGAAAATACCTTGCGTTTCTTCTGCAAAGAAGAGCTTATAAACCACTTAGGGATGGTCCACTACGGTGTCGATGAAGAAGCAGAGTAATACTAGTCAACAACAGCTGCGGGCAATATTTTTTGACTTTGGAGGGACTCTCGACTCTCCAGGGGTGCATACTCGTACTCTTTTTTACCAAGCACTGCAATCAAAATTTCCGCCAGACGATTTCCATAGCGCCTATACCTATGCTGATCAGACGCTTTTCAAATCGGGGGCAGCGCTGGGGCTCAATCTTTTGCAAA
>JADGBS010000265.1:0-595 GCA_015231325.1 Oligoflexia bacterium
TAATAACTGAAATGGTGTCGCAAAAACAAGCGCACATTTTGCTTCTGGATATTCTTTTAATAATATTTCCATGATTTGTTTATTCATACACACCCAAGTACAATGTTTATCTAGCAACTAGGAATACCTATACCATTAAGCAATTTTATGATAGGTTTATCAACTATGTATCAAGCATATAGGCAGGTCTATCTTGATTTTTTGTTATAAGCAAGGATATTTGTTTGCAACCTTTACTACATTTACACACTACATACGGAGGTGATTTGCGTGAAAAAAATATTGATCTCACCAGGCAGATATGTGCAGGGCGACGGTGAACTGGCCAAGCTTGGAGAACACATTGTTCGATATGGAAAAAAGGCGCTACTAGTAGCACCTAAAATTGCCAGAGAGATGTTCTCTGATGAGTTGAAGATTACAACCGAAGAATTTTCAGTTGAACTGGTCTTTGGTGAATTTCAAGGCGAGTGTACAAAAAATGAAATCGGTCGATTATCTACTTTAGCATCAACAAAAAAGTGCGACGTTATTGTAGGTTTGGGTGGTGGCAAGGCCCTGGACACTTCGAAGGCGGTGGCCTATCGCGAGAATA
>JADGBS010000265.1:623-4902 GCA_015231325.1 Oligoflexia bacterium
TGCTCCCTGCAGTTAACTAGGCGTCGTCTACTCTGAAAAAGGTGAATTCGAAGAGTATATGTTTTTTGGTAAAAATCCTGAACTAGTTTTAGTCGATACAGGGATTATCGCCAGAGCACCATCAAGATTTTTGGTTGCAGGGATGGGGGACGCACTCGCTACCTATTTTGAAGCAAGGTCATGTGCAAAATCCTGTGCTAAAAATATTCCCGGCGGCATAGCAACAAAGGCGGCCCTAGCTATTGCCAAACTTTGTTATGAAACCCTACTCGAAGATTCCATAAAAGCGAAAGTGGCATGCGATGCAAAGGTAGTTACTGGCGCATTAGAAAATATTATAGAGGCCAATATTCTTCTGAGTGGGATTGGATTTGAAAGCGGTGGACTGGCCGCTGCCCATGCGATTCACAATGGTCTCACCGTTCTAAGCGAAACTCATCGCTTTTACCACGGCGAAAAAGTGGCATTTGGCGTAATTGTACATCTGGTGCTGGAAAACGCTTCGATGGCTGAACTCAACGATGTCATCGGTTATTGTAAGTCGGTTGGACTTCCAACTTCGCTCAAAGATTTGGGCATAGACCTGGGGGCGAATAACATTGGCGTGGCCAGACTGATGGAGGTTGCTAGCGCGGCATGTGCTAAAAACGAGACAATACACAATATGCCCTTCAAAGTCACCGCTCGCGATGTATATGCCGCCATCTTAACAGCAAATGCCCTCGGGACCTACTGCAGCACTGAAAAATAAAGAAATCTATTGAAAAATTTATTCAGGTCTCTCTAGAACCGTTCTATCTGCTTTTAAACAATTGTTCGCTTTGATGAGCAACTTCCCAAGAAATACTTCCTGGTAGAGGATTATTAAACTCCTCTTCTGTTAGACCGACAACTTCTATATCTGGAGAAATATCTCTTTTCAATCTATTCAGTATTTTTAAGGTTACAAACAGGTCCATGAACTTAAAATCCGGACCAATAACTGCTAGGTCGATATCGCTCCATTCTTTCGGGTTCCCCCTATGGTAGGAACCAAAGAGTCTAACTTCGACATCATCAAAAAGTTCATCAACTTTTTTTGCGTATTTTTTGCCGATCTCTATGACTTCTTGTTTTGTGCGAACCATGAAATAACCACCTCTGTTCTTTTAATGCTTTGTTCTAAATGTTCTCGTGAAAGCTCTTTAGAAATTTGATCACGATAAGACGGGTAGCGAGCTTGAATATAATATGGCTCAAGACGTTCCAAAAATTTTTGGAAGTCTATTCCATCGTTAATTTCAATTTTTTGCCCCTGATTTTGTACTAATTCTGAGTAAAGTCTAGTCAATGAGTGGGTGAAAGGAGGCTGAGATGCGGTTATCAATAGGTAGTGGGCCTTTAACAACTTCTCACAACATTATTGAAGATGAAACATACCATAGAGATACTTGGATATATCAAGGGCCGCCTTGGCCAAGGCCAAGTCATCTTCTGCAAGTTGGAGCCATCGCTTATATAATTCTTCGAGAATTACGTTATCCATTAAACTTTTCCACTAGTTATAGTCATTGTTTATTGTATATAAAAATTAAACAACAGCTAAATGTATTCGTCAAGGTGTCATTATGTCGTGTTGCAGTGCTTCAAATCACTATATCTGATTGGCAGTCTCATATTTTAAATCCTGATAAATAGTAAGAACAAATTTATCATTTTTTTGTCCGGATATTTTAGATATTCTCTCCAGCTTTTACATTATAAATCGGTTTTACGACGCTTATGACTTCAACAGTATCTTTAATTAATTCCTGAATAATGGTGGGGTTTTTGTAGGCCATAGGTGATTCATCAACAGTATTTGCAGAGACAGAGGTGGTGAAGATACCTTCCATCGATTGGCGAAAATCGTGCATTGGAATTGATTCTTTGGCGTCTTTTCTACTCATAATTCTACCCGCTCCGTGCGGTGCCGATTCTAGCCATTCTGCATTCCCCTTCCCTTTCGCAATAATTAGTCCATCGCGCATATTCCAAGGTATAACTACCAATTCATCTACCTTTGCGGAGATAGATCCCTTATGGATGATATCTTTTTGGATATAGTTATGAGGAGCGTTAATCACTGGCAATTTATGGTAGCGCATTTTAAAAAAATTATTAATAATTATCTTACCAATTAACTCTCTATTGAGTGATGCATATCGAACCGCTACTTCAACTGCATTAATATATTCTAGCAATTGGTCACCATTTAGAAATTCCATTCCATTAAATGAACCCGCACTTCCGTGTGATTCTTTATATGCCAAATCAATATAGTACATGGCCACTTTAAAACCAAAATTGCGTGATCCGCTATGAATTGTTAACCAATAGCTATCATCGGAATCTTTCCCTAGCTCAATAAAGTGGTTGCCTCCACCCAACGTCCCTAACGAATTCAAAACATTATCATATTTTTGCTTAGTCTTTTTAGCTAACGCTTCAAATTCATTAGTATCATCTAACGCCTTTTTATGAATAGCACTTCCGAGGGGAATATTGCGACGGATAAACTCATCTAAGTGTTCAAGGTTGAATTTTTTCAGAGCACCTAAGTTATAACTTGTCATACCGCAGCCTAAGTCAACTCCCAGCATGCGCGGAATAATTCTATCTCTAAATTCTGCTACAGTTCCAACTACCGCCCCATTTCCAGTATGAACATCTGGCATAATCACAATTTTGCAATTTTCAAAAACGACACAATTAAGCATATTGTATATCTGGGACATGGCCGATTCCTCAACAACATCCGCATAAATTTTAGCAACAGCACATCTTCCCCTTATTTCTAGCATTTGATATCCTCGCTGGCCTAAAAGCCGTCCGCCATCGCCATACGTTTTTGTCACTTGCACAACAAGTGACAAAGCCGAATTGCTTCTTAAGCACTGACTATCAGTCATTGCTGTCCACTAATATTTCATTATTGACTTATTTTTTCATATATGAACTTTTACTTACTTTTTTTTCAAAATCATATTAAAAATCGACCGCAACAAAAAAAGATTAATAACCTTAACTATTCAAGGCCATTTATGGGACTTACAGCGGAACAACTATACGGCGTATTAGGAACCATTTTATTGCAAGGAGAGACTGGCGTTGGCAAATCTTTTTTGGCCAATCAAATTCACCAACACTCATCCCTATCTAAAAGTAAATTTTTAATCCTAAACCTCGCCACTATCAAAGATGAATTACTTGAAAGTGAGCTATTTGGTCACGTTCGTGGTGCATTTACTGGGGCAATTCGTGACAGAAAAGGGGCCGCTGAACTAGTTGGTGATGGGACACTTTTCTTGGACGAAATTGGGGAAATATCACTGAATACCCAAAAAAAATTTTTACAATTAATCGATGAAAACATCTTCACTCCTGTTGGTGGAGAAATTGTACGTCACTTTAGAGGACGCATCATCGCTGCCACTAACAAAGACTTAAAGCACATGGTAAAAATTGGGACATTCAGGGAAGATCTGTTTTTTCGTCTCCAAATTTTCTCACATTTCATCTCTCCTATACGAGAAAATACTAATAAATTAGGAGAATTAATCAATAATTTTTTTGAAAAATACAAACATAAGCACAATAAAAATTTCCTATTTTTATCTTCCGAGTGCAAAGAATTTCTATTGAAGTATCCATGGCCGGGAAACGTTCGTGAGGTTCGTAACTGCATGGAGTATCTTGTGTCCCTTGCCCCATCATCCAACGTCAAAACACCTGTTTATATAGAAAATTTGCCCCACTGGATACAACTACCTCCTTCTATACCAACAGCATCTTTAGAATCGACAAAATCGACAAAATCGACAAACTCGGCAGAATCAACCGATCGCGAAGTCAACACTCAACTCTCTTACCTCAACCTAACTCAACCTCAACCTCACCCTCTGCATTTTCATCTACCCCTGCCCCCCATGACCAATGAAATGACCATTGGTGATGTCCCCCCTCAATACGCCGACGCACTAGCGGAGTTCGAGAAAAAATATTTTATTAATGTCCTCTCTAGATATGCAGGAAAAATCAACGTGACTGCCCATAAAATTAAAATAAGCAAAGCAACTCTGATTTCAAAGGCAAAAAAATATGGTATCAACACCATGCTTATAAGGGCAAAATATTTAAAAAATTAATTTCGGATATAAAAATGAGTTTCAAAGTAAATGATCATTACACCAAAAAAGCAAAAGAAGAAGGCCATGTTGCTAGAAGTATTTATAAATTGGATGAGATTGATAAAAAATAT
>JADGBS010000266.1 GCA_015231325.1 Oligoflexia bacterium
AAATTCAAAGATTGCTTGTCCCTTCTCGTCAAGTATTTTTTTCATAAATCAACATCCATCATCAAATAAAGTGGCATGACGCAAAGTTTCCGTAGATTCTTCTACCGCATCGTATCCAATCGACTCTTGGATAATTTTTCTGATTCTACCCATGCATTCCGCACGCGTTGGTTCTTTGCCTAAAAACGCTTCTGAGACTAAATTTACTTCCTTTGTGCTCACCCCTAAAGTGGGTAAAGGGAGCCTTTGTGCGAATTTGAAAACAGCGCCAACAAATACTTTTTTTCTCCTAAAGGCAACGCCATTGTCTTCTTGGATCCCTCTAATTTCGACTGTGGCAGGACCGGCAGTCTTCATTAGATAGTTACTCGCACCGGTGGTTTTAAAGAGCGATTTTATTACATAGTCAAAAGCGATTTTTGCTTTATCCTCGGCATCTTTATAGGGAGCATTGCGACTAGATGCTGCATAATTATCCGAGACCAGATAGGTTCTTGCGGCCATATAAGTTGCGTAATGAGCGATATACCCTACAGCAGTATTAAGTGCAAAATTTATGAACATAAAAATGATGCCGACACCGAAGGAGATACAGAACATAAATTCGATCAATGATTGTCCTTTATTATTTGTATTGAACGATCTCATTCATTTTGTTCCTTTATTTTGTTCCTGGGTATTCCTTCACAAAGAAAAATCTTGTAATGTCTTTTCCAATATATGATTCGTGCTTGCCGTTATTATACCTTTCGTCGTCGCTGCCAGCATTCATTTTCTGCGTGACAGAAGAGGTGGAATATTCATAACCATGACGATAGGAGTGTTCAATCGTGGAAGCAACTTTTTTAAAAAATGCTGCATCTGGACCGACAATATCTTGCATTGTTTGGCTTTTAAAAACACCTACCATTATCGAGACAATGACTGCAATTAGGAGCAGATACTCAATCGTACTTTGAGCATTATTGCCCACTAAATTGCCTGCTAAAATAGATGAGACTGAATTTTTTGAATATTTAATATATTTATTTTCCATCCTAGGCATGGCCATGAAAGAAGAATAACTGGTGAAAAAGAAAACCTCGTCCCATATATATTTTTCAACAAATAAAAATTTTTATCCATAAAAATTTTTGATAATGTTCTATGGTTTTTGATGGTGTTAAGTATTAGCAAAGATAATCCGACCAAAATAGTAAGATACGTTAACTGCAAGAACATATCTTGATGTAGGTAGGGGGGAACGAGCAGAAATAGGGTCGCTAACAACTTAACATCTCCTGCTCCAACCACGCGAACGCAAAAAAGAACAAAACCAACGAATAAAATCGCTAGAGGATAAACGATAATACTTGACTGTAGTGGGTAGAAATGTGGTAGTAGCGAAAAAGAAAGTATACAAAATACGATATTAATAATTGACCAGTAATTGGATATTTTTTTTGTTTTGATGTCTATATAAGACACCACTAACAATTCAAGAAGTATTAAAAAATAAATAGCAAGAGGCATCAGTTTTCCCCCCCGTTTATGTATCCAGAAAAGAAGCAAGAATCTTTACATACACCAACAGTCAGATGTATTGAAAGCACTTTGCTGAACTGACCAAAAGCATTGTTCATTGTTTTACGAACACTGCCGGCGGCCTTCACAGAGATAAAGGCCATAATTGCAAGAATTAATACGTACTCAACCACTGCTTGTCCTGTTGATTTCGAATTCATACCAATCATACCAACAGGATACTACAAATTTATCAAACGGTCTTTGTGAAGAATGTCCGGAAAAGAATTCCTAAGTAGGCCTTACTTCCTGTATCATGTATAAGCGTCTATTTTCCGATATCTCCAGCAATACTATCAGCGCTACTAAACACTGAGTTTGTGATACTAGTGATTCTGTCAGCAGCAACATTTTTAAAGCGCATCACCAGCAAGGCGGCAACTGCCACTAGCAAAATATACTCGGTAGATGTCTGACCATCTTCTTCTTGCAGACAGAGTAAAAATTTTTTTATCATAAAAACTCCTTTGTTTTGACTTTTCGCTGTTAACTACTCGGCAAAAAAAAGAAAAATATGTATCAAAACATGTATCTATATTATGTTCTACAATAAATTATAAAATACGAGTCTCGAGTGATGCAATAGCTTTTTAGTCAAGGATCAATTCCTTGAAATAATTGAGAAAATTTAAGAGATAAAAAATATTGAGTTTGATCGTCAGATATTATTTAGTAGGATATTGATAACTATTTTTTGCGGATAATTTTGTAGAGAAAATGTCAACGGACCACATTGTGTCATGCTATGCCATTCCACGTCATGTCGTGTCATTGTCATATTGCTTCACATTTATTAATGATTATTTATTTTTATTGTTGTACAATCGTTACTGGGAGAGAGCAGTAGTAGGTATAGTACTTTTCGCCTTACAACTAAATTTTCGGGAGTGATCCCTGATCAAGGTGTGCGGGCCTGCCTGATTTTTTTCAGATTGCAGGATGCCTAAATTGATTATTAATCGCGCCCACGTTACTTACTGGGAGCGAAAATTGTGTTGATACCGCTACTGATTCTCTTCCCTCGAAAATCGATTATTTTTTAATGGGGGGGCGATGATAAATTCTAAAGAGATCGATTTACACGGACCACCTACTTCTTGGATAGAGAATTTGGCCCTGGAAGAGTTGAATATGGAGGAGAGTGGGATCATTAGTTACAATGATCAATCAGATCCTCTGCCGTATCTAGAAGAGTCTTCTATTGAATTAGTGAGTAGAATTAGGGAGCGAATTGAGTTCTATCTTAATAAATTCAATTTTTATCGTGGTGGCCGAGATCCTTCGGCGAGTGTAAAAATTTTCAAGATATCAAATACCGTCAATGATTTCATGTTGTTTAGAAATTCTTTAAAATTAGTTATCAGCAGAAAAACTCCAGCAGTGATTGGCGTAGGATTGTTCTCCAATACTGGGGGGATTTTTCCTGCGCGTGCGACAGCTGTGGACGCTCCTTCCACGAATCTTTATCACGAAATAGTGGCACATGTTGGGCCATTTAATGAGATTTCATGGCGATTTGAAGGTGAACCAGTAAATGTGGAAGCGATGGTAAAACACTACCTCACTGAATTCATAAAACATTCGGCAAAGTAAATTTCCAATTCATTCAAATGAATTGGACCGAGGTGCTATTGGTTTCTGATGCGCCCTCATGGATTATTTTCCCTTTCAGGCGATAAAGAGTGAAATAGAGAGATTCTTCGATTGAGGGCATGTGTATCCCGAAGAAATTTTCTAGATTATCATTACTTAATTGGAAGTATCGCAGGTTTCCGATAACCGCATCATGATATTCCGATCTTACTTCATGAAAGGCCCAGCGTCCTTTTATAATCAGCTGACTATTGGCCCTAAATATTTTGGCATATAAATTTGCAAAATCATAAAAAGATGCCACATTAGATGAGCACAGTTGAAAAAGTCTGTTAGCAACATCGTTATCGATTGCCATTTTTAATATTTGTGATAGGTAATTTATATCAAGATAACCTGAATGAATATTACTATCACAAGAAAAAGGCTCTTCGTTGTTAAATTTTTTTTGCATTAATTCGAAATGAGTTGATTGTCTGGGGTTGATGCTTCTGCCATAAAAATTGCAACAGCGAAACAATAAATAGTTAAGACACGATTTTTGGATAAAAAATTCAGCGGATGCTTTAGTTCTTCCATATGTAGTGAGAGGATCTGGGCCGTCATTTTCACCATAAATTTGGTTATTGCCAGAAAAGACATGCGCAGATGAAATATAACAAAGTTTTGATCCATATCTTTCTGTATAGGTGGCAACGTTAAAGACGCCGATGGTATTTAGAGCATTGGCGATTTTTTCCTGCCGATCGCAGTCGCTTAAAGAAGACATTCCAATTGCATAAATGGTTATTTCTGGACGAAAGGTATAAATCATTGTTTGCACTGAGTTGCGATTCAAAACATCGCAATTGATCGTCAATATGTCGGGAAATTTTACTGGGCAAGAAAAATAAGTTCCGATTACTCTATAGTCTTGTTTCAGAAAGTACGCAATGTTTGAACCTATGAAAGACGATATTCCAAAGATTAGTACGGTTTTTCTTTTTTTGGTCTTTATTTGATCATAGCTCAGTGCTTTTTTTTGATCGTCACTCATTTTATCTACCAAACTTTAATTAAAAAAACCTTGCCTCATTCGAGGCAAGGTTTCGTGGGTAATTATCCGTTCAATAACTTTAGAGCAATGCCCGGGGTTTGGTTTGCTTGACCCAACACTGCTACCCCCGCTTGTAGCAAGATGTTGTTTTTTGCTAAATCTGCCGTCTCTTGGGCCACATCAACATCCCTAATTCGTGAATTTGCCGAACTGATGTTCTCATCCCCGATCTCCAAATTCCGGATCGTGGAATTTAGTCTATTCTGCTTTGCTCCCAATCCTGCTCGATAACCATTTACTTTTAC
This sequence comes from Oligoflexia bacterium, assembly GCA_015231325.1. GTDB lineage: Bacteria > Bdellovibrionota > Bacteriovoracia > Bacteriovoracales > Bacteriovoracaceae > JADGAN01. The sequence goes on from JADGBS010000266.1 coordinate 4,498, forward strand.
TATAGCATCATCTAGGGACTGGATACAAATTTGCGAACTAATCTTGCTAACTATGTCCAACTCTTCAAGTCCCAATCCTGATAAACCAGCGTTAATTATCGAACCATCATAGGTTAATCTATCGTTCATTGGATTGTTGTGTATTCCAATTTGGAATTCTAAGAGACCACCCATTCCGTTCAACAGTTTAATACCGTTAAAGTCACTGGAATCGGCAATTCTTTGTATTTCCTCTTTTAAGTTTTGAAACTCAATGTTTGAAAACTTTCTTTCATTGTCAGTAATTGTGTCTGACGCTGATTGAATTGCCAATTCGCGTAAACGAATGATCATGTTAGATATTTCCGACAGCCCTCCTTCTGAAGTTTGAATTAAACTAATTGCGTCA
>JADGBS010000267.1 GCA_015231325.1 Oligoflexia bacterium
AATATTACAGTTAAATTTTCTTTCTCTGTGATCAGCAATGATTCTGCTTTTTTACGTTCGTCCAGCTGTATATTCGCCAGTGTTTCCGCAGAAATTGTTTCAAAATTTGTTACAGAAATTATTCATAGATATCAAGAAATGAGTTTTATTATGAAAAAAAATTATATACTCGCTTTCCTGATTTTAGTTACAAGTCTCTGCAGTACTGGATATTTTTTTACAAAAAATCGATATGATAATTTACAACAAAAGTTAAATCGCCAACTCTCTACAATCTCTAAATTAAAAATTGTACAAATTGATACCTGGATGCGAGAGAGGAATAGAGATGTAAAAGATATCGCAGTAGATCCCTTATACCAAGAGTACATAAGGGCCATTCTAATCACCCCTAAAAACAAAAAAAACAAATTGCTACTAAGAAATTGGATATCCTTCCTAAAACAAAAAGATTTGAAAAAAAACATCACTCTTTTTTCACTTGCGGGAAGGCCCGTCCTTTCGGCGGTAGATGATCCCTTACTTCATAATGTTGTTGCAAATCAGAATTTCCAGAAGGTACTAAAATTGGATCAAGTAGTATTTGAAGATCTATCTTCCTATGCTATGAAGAATAATCTGGGTTCACCAGAAGTGATCGCTCTTAACCTCTGGGCGCCTATTCATGATACAAATAAACCTAATTCAAAAATAATCGGAATGTGGCTTATCCAATTTGACCCCACAGTAGAACTCTATCCTCTTATCAAAAAGTGGCCCTCTCGCTATTTGTCTGAGGAAACCCTGCTTGTTCGTCGTGAAAAAAATGACATATTGTTCCTAAATATTACTCATCAAAAGAACAACACCGATTTTTATTTTCGTATTCCTTTTGATCCTAATTCTAAAAGGGCCATTCCCGCTGTACGTGCGATACTTGGATATGAGGGTCCAATAGAAGGACCCGATTATCGAGGAGTAGATGTTGTCGGTTACGTCGCTAAAATCTCTGGTACACCTTGGTTTATTGTTAACAAAGTTAATGCTGATGAATTTTATAAACCAATACATAAAACCATTAGACTCCTCGCACTGCTATTACTTGGAGTCATAACTGTGGCGACATTAGGATTTGCACTTCTTTGGCATAAACGTAATAACGATTGGCTACATATGCAGCTGGACGAACGTAAAAAAGCAGAATCATTGCTGATCACAGAGAAAGAAAATTTAACTGTAATATTACGAAGTATTGGAGATGGGGTGATTGTTCTCGATAATCAGGGTAGGATTACAATTATGAATAAAGTGGCAGAAGATATTACGGGATGGTCACTTAAAGATGCTATTAACAAACCTTTTTCTGAAGTATTCAAAGTAATAAGTGAATCTACTGGAGAAAAGTGCGAATGCTCTGTGGATAGATTTTTGCGCTCCGAGCAAAACATTGGAAAGGCAAATAATATATATCTTGTTGCCCGTGATGAAACTATTAAAACTATTGAAGACACTGCGGCACCCATTATGGATGCAAACAATAAAATGGTTGGAGTAGTAGATGTTTTTAGAGATGTCACCAATCAACGAAAAATAGAGAAACATTTACGTAATAATCAAAAATTAGAATCCCTGGGAATTTTGGCCGGAGGAATAGCTCATGATTTCAATAACATTTTAACTGTTCTCTTTGGTTACATTGGTTTTGCAAAAGAATCCTGTAAAAATGGTAGCGCGGCAGACATACTTACATACCTTGATGAAGCACTCAGTGCTTTTTTCCGGGTAAAAGACCTGACCCAGCAACTGTTGACTTTTGCTAAGGGTGGGGCCCCAATTAAAAGTATACAATCAATCATCCCTATTATTCAACGTTCGACCCAATTGATGCTAAGTGGATCTAATGTCAATTTTTTGTTTGATCCTCCACAGGACCTATGGTCTTGTGAAATTGATGAAAACCAAGTTGGGCAGGTATTTGATAATATTATTCTCAACGCCCGACAAGCAATGCCTGAGGGGGGCACACTTAAGATTTTAGCGGAAAATATCGTTATTGATAATGCTTACAAAAATGAGCTAGTTCCAGGTAACTATATTCGCATACTTGTTAAAGATGAGGGAATTGGGATCTCCAAAGAAAATCTTAGTCATATTTTTGATCCTTTCTTTTCTACTAAAAAAGAGGGTAATGGACTTGGACTTGCTATAACTTATTCAGTAGTTAAAAACCACTATGGCCTAATCGAAATCGAATCTGAATTAGGCAAAGGATCACTCTTTTCTATTTATTTTCCTGCTTTTGTAGGCAACGTTAGTGATAGTCATTCCACTTCACATATTGTTCCGGCCGAGAAAGTTAAAATCAATTATAAAGTTTTAGTAATGGACGATGAGGAGAATATTTGCAAATTAAATGCGCAAGTATTACAGACAGTTGGCTGCGTAGTGGAATGTGTGCCCAATGGAGAAGAGGCCATTAAAATTTTTAAAAATGCTTATGAGATGTCAGATCCATTTCAATTGGTCTTTCTGGATTTAACCGTTCCAGGAAAACACAAAGGAGGCAAGGAAGCAATTACTGAACTACGTAAAATTGACCCCAATATCATTGCAATTGCTTCGAGTGGATATGTTGATGATGTTATTATGTCAAATCCACAACAATTCGGATTTAATGATGTTCTACGTAAGCCTTACCTGGGACAAGAGTTGATGAATGTGTTGAATAAAAATATGAAGATATAAATTAGCTAACCGTACAATTTGGCCCAAAAATATAATTACTTAATCGTTGTATTTTTGGTATACACCTCCCCGGTTTTTAACTTGATTTTAATTTTCACTGGGATGGATAAATTTCGAACTTGAAAAAACCAATTGAAGTTATTTACGTACTGATCGCTAGATAGAGTATATGGAGAATACCCAGCGTTTTGTAATGTATAAGTGACAGTATCTATCAATTTAAGATATTTTTTGTCTCCATTTAGATATAGATTCACTCTATAATTTAATTGCAGCGGTCTTTTATAATAACTGTTTTTCACTTCCACTTTTTCTGGTGCAAAAACCACTGGTGGAGGATCTTGGTCATCAATGGAGGTTTCAACCTGATTTAACTCCCACATAACACAGTACATACCAGTACGCTTGCAATGATAAAACGGGACATATTGATAACCTTTATCGCCACAATCACTACCCCAGCTGTTCTTAATTAAGAAATAGCCACCACCGGTAATGCGTTCATCTAATCTATAACCAACTATCTCCAACGCATGTCCACCTCCACTATTGCCAGAGTTAGGATTGATTATCGCAGCACAGTTTACCATACCGTAAGAAGTTGATGTTCCAAGATATACTGGGTTTCCACGATTGAGAGCGCCAATGGCCTTTGCTATATCACCCTCAATATAGGTAGCTTTAATTAACCGCGTATCAGCATGAGAAAGGTGGCCACTATATGGAGAGGTATTACTTTGTGGCCAGTAACTTTCATCAGTAATATAGTTGGCCTTTGCTGCATCGATAGCACTGTAGACACTGTATTGCCTATAGGTACTCCACAAATGCCTCTCTGATAGATCGGTACTCTTGGGATTAGCGACATTGTAACTATGATTAATTAGATTCTCCATACTAGCAATTAATCCAAAAGCGGTACAAGTACCACCGAATTGTACTTTCACTTTTGTATCATACTTACTCAAGTTCACCTCTTCGTTAACCTCAGTCTCGAGGGTTGTCTCTAATTCTGCTTTGGTAATCTTTTCATCCTCATCCGCCCCGGCCCCAGTGCTAGTACTTTTTTTCATACTTCTCTTTTCATCAATTTCCTTTCTAATATCGTCAGGAATTACTTGTTCCAAACGTGGTACAATAAAATTGCTTTGTGACTTAATTTTGTTTGCTTGTTCTAGGTTGTTTTTTAAATAATAGTCTTCGTTACTGTTTTGGTTTTCGCTCATTTTAATCAAAATAGAGGAAACATCCGCAGGTGACATGGTGGTTACTTGTTCAAGATTATCTGCGGACAGATTTTGATTCGGTGGGACAGCAAATATCATCGATGGCATGATAAGTGCATACGAAGAAAATAGAGTGAACAAGATTAGTTTCTTCTTTACAGATAATTTTTCTTTTAATACAGGTTCAGTCAATACAGCTTCAGTTAATACTGTTTCTGTTAATCCAATTTCCGTTAGATCAGTTAGACTCTTTTTTTTCATACTTACTCCTCGCTTACTCCTTAAAAAATTTTGGTAGGCGTTCTTTTTTAAACGTCACCTTTTGGCCATGCAGATTTGCTCGGAGATAAGTCAGAGTAACTTGAGTAAAATAGACAGGAATGCGTTATTTTTTTTTATTGATAAAAATCATTGTGCCCACAGTGCCCACAGTGCCCACAGTGCCCACAGTGCCCACAGTACACCACAACGCCCCGGCCCCCACAATAAAGCAAAAAAATTGATTTTTTTACACACTGAATAGGCCTATTACCGATTACCGAGCATAGATCATTGTTTTTGCCGGGCAAAATCATCGACAAAATCGCACAATTCATTAAAGATAATAAATAGATAAATAAATAAATAAATAAATAAATAGATAGATAAACAGATTCACCAGATTGCCAAAGAATCTAGAATCTAGATTTTAGAATTGGAACAAAAATATGTTGAAAATTAATTTAGATGTCCAGCAAGTATCACGTGTTAAAAATTTGGCGAATGAAATTGCCACAGAGGTGCATTCCTTTGTCAAAGAGCACTCCTCTCTCTCTGTAGAACGAGCAGTATTGCGCCTCTATGGGGTCAACGGGGTTGACAAAAATGGCGTACCGTTGCCAAACCTTTTATTGGAACGATTAAAAAATCACAATGATGTTAGCAGCAGT
>JADGBS010000268.1 GCA_015231325.1 Oligoflexia bacterium
TTGGGATACAATTTTTATATCAAAGGGGCCAACTATCTGGGAGGAGGAGGAGCGTTTTTCTCAGCACTATCATCGTCGCTATTATCAAACGAAAATCGATGATGTGGATGGTGATGGTATGAAAGAAGTTCAGTTTACTTTTCAAAAAATTGCTCATTACTATTCTTATAAAGGAAATGGGCGCTGGCAAAAATTATAAAGGGATGGGCCCAAAAAGGTGAGCAAAAAAATCCAATAAAAATTATTCAAAATTATTCAAGCTGAATTTTTTTTTGCCGAAACATATTCATGGCATCCTGCAGCTATTGGCATCCTGCCGCTATTTCGATACATGGAGCAAAGTGGAGAGGATTATGCGTAGTATGTTTATGTGTAAGCAGATTAATATTAGTTTAATCAATCGTATTGGGACGATGCTGATTTTGCTACCGCTACTGTCCTCTTGTGATTATATGCATAGCATTGAGGCAAAATCAAGGGTCATTAATAACTATGAGCAGGCCGCTGCGGTATTGGCCAAAGAAAATCGTGAATTAAAAATGATTATTAGTAAACTGGAATATGATCTCCAAGCGTTACGTGCCCGCAATAGTTATTTAGAATTGAAATTAAAGGATAACGAGAGCGGAGGCGTTGCAAAGAAAAAGGGAAGTGGTACGAGAGATCGAGAAAAAGCAAGTGCAGAATTAGGTACTCACAAAGATGAAAACGTAGATTTTGGAGTTTATCGTTGGAAGGCCGAACAACTTTTGACAATGGCGGAAAGTGCTTTTAAGGAAAATAATTACCAACAGGCGATTCAATATTTTTCGGTATTGTTAAAAGAATATCCTGAATACAAAGATGTGGATGATTTGGTTTTGTTTGAAGCGGGGGTTTCTGCCTATAAATCTGGAAAATTTTATGATTTAGCTGTAAATTATTTAAGTTCCTTGATTAGTAAATATCCATCTTCAAAATATTATCGTGGAGCAAAGTTGTGGTTGGCATTATCACAATACCAGAAAGGGAATACCGAATTTTTATTCAAGTCAATGGAAGAGTTTAGAAAAAAATATCGCAATACTTCGGAATGGAAAATATTAAGTGCATACTATGAAAATATTCGTAACACCTACAAAAGATAGATTATTGTCCTTGGCAATGTTGCTGGTAATATCTCTGGTTATTACTAGTGAATTGTTTTGTCATCCGTTATGGGCCAGATCTTCAATGAGCGTGGAGTATTTACGAGGTGGTGTATTCGCTTCTTTTAATGAACAAACTTGGGAGTTGACCCCACGCCAAACGTTTGGTGATTTAACCGAAGTAATGACCGAAGAACAGGGGGGAGTAAGTATTATTGATGTGGATGGACGAGCATATCATTTAAGTGCAGGTACTCATGTTAAGTTTATGAATAAAATTATTGAGTTGAAACGAGGTCATTTATGGTTAAAGTTACCAAGTAATGCTTCTCTAGAGGTACATACTGCCAATTCTATGAGTTCTTGTCAGGGTGGAGAGATGATTTTTTCCTATGAATATTCCCCAGAGGACTTAGATGGTAGAACTCAAGTGTTGGTGGTTAATGGTTCATGCCTTTTACGGAATATAATTCATGATGAAAACGAAGGGCAAGAAGCGGTGAAATTAGACGAAGGATTATTTTCATTTGTGTCTACTAAATATTTAGATGGGAAACCGCGACAAGGTACTCCCATAGGATATTCTTCTTATAAGAACATTTTGTCTTTATATAGTGATTTTCCTATTTTGAAAGGAAGCAGGGAAAGTTTTATTTCTCGCTTGAAATCTGTTGATGCTCAGCACTCGCAATTGCCGCAGCAAAAGATTTTGAAAATTGAGTATCAACCAAGGGAGTGGGCGCAACAATTTAATATAGAAAAATTTAACGATAAAATATTAGAGGAGATTCCGCGACCTGCACCGAAAAAGATCAAACCTGCGCTTACAAAAAGTAATGTGCCCTTTGCAATTTATCGTGCCTCTGAACGTGCTCCCGCTAGTATACCTATCCCTCATACAAATGATAAAAAAGACAAAATAAACAAGATGAACAAAATAAACAAAATGAACAAAATTAATATGGAGAAAATGATCACAAAAAAATATTCAGAAGGGATACGTTTTTCTGACGAAGTGAATCAGTTGCTAAAAGATTTATCAAATACTCCTGCGAACGATCGATGAGCGGATTCGAGTGGCCACATTTTAGTCACGTTTTTTGGCGTACCTACCAACTTCTTTTTGTGTCACAGATTCTCTTATTTCGCCTATTTTCGTCCAAAGTTTTTCAATAAGATCTGTATTGGCAGCATAAAAATCTGAATTAATTAAAAGAAAATAATCTTTGGTAACGATAGGTACTTTGCTGCGGATTATTTCTCCATAATCCCCAGAAGCAATAACACGATCTGTAGTTATGTCTTGCGCAGCATAACCGTCTATCCTATTATTTTTTAGTTTGATTAAATTAGTTTCATAATCCTTCACGTCTTCTACATTGACAGAGATCTTTTTTAGATCTTATACGATCGAATATCCTGTATTGGCCCCAATTGGCCTAGTCAAATTATTAAATTTTTTTCCATCCCAAGTAACCTTGGAGCTGGGCATTGTATATAGGTAATACGACAGTGTAGCAATACGTCTATCAGTATCTAATTTTTTATCCTTCATTGGGTATTTGGCAAATTCGGCCCGATCAGGTTTGTGGGAATAAATAAAAGCTCCATCAATTTTTCCGTGTTTTAAATCTTCTAAAACTCTTTTGTTTGGTAATCTTAAGTATTCTACACTAATTCCTAACTGACTTGCGGCAGAGGTTATAATATCGAGGGCCACTCCTGGTGGGTTAGCAATTTGTTCTGAAAAACCAATTATGTAAGGAAAAGATTCAACATCTGAGAAACCCAATTTTAAGGTTTTATTTTGGGCCCATATGCTGGTTACAAAAAAATTTAAAATTAAAGGTAGAATTAACATTAAAAATTTCATTTCAATCCCCCAAAATTATAAGCTCTTATAAATAAAAAACAACTTTTAAGATCGATATAATTGTTAATAACATGGTTATTGGTATGTTTGCAACTGTAACAGTGTATTCAGAGGACAATATTCGGAGCAAAATATTCGGAGTAAAATATTCGGAAAAAAAAGGGCCTTTTGGTTATCTAAGTCAGTTAATAAATAAATTCTTCGAGATATTTCTCAACTAGCAACCTTGCCGCCTCAACTTTTTCAGCGATTTCAAACGCCTGATTTATCTCACAGAGTTTTTGGTTGAGACGCGTCTCCTCCTGCGCATGAAGGGCACCGCCTTTGCTGTTAAGTAAGTCTGGATGATAGCGAAGTACTAATCGGTTATAGTGCTTTTTGATCTTAGGAAATGGCATGTCCGGTGCTGTTTCCAAGGTTTTGTATACTTGATTTAGTTTTGAAAGAGAGATTATTTTTTTGTTGCCAGTATTACCAGTATTACTAGTATTAATTGAGATAAAAGAAGATTGTATTTTACTTCGGATGGACGGGATTAATTTCACCACTTTTTCAATTTGCCCTGTTTGATGAATATCGACTTTTTTAAGGTCCAATCCACTTTCGGTATTGAATCTCAATTCTTGAAATGTCCTTCTGCTGTAGCTAATTAATCCGGTTCTTTCGGTGATTAGAAATTGATTTAGGATAATTCTACTTATCTGTTCGGTACTACTACCTGAATGTTTCATTAATGAGATAGTTATCGCGATAATTATTTCATTACCAGGCGTAGTGAATTTTTTTTCTAGGTGAGATATAAGTGTATCAAATATTACGGGGGAGTTTGAATTAAGGATTTCTTTATAAAAGATAGCTAATGTGATTGCTTCACTGATAAACATGATCAGTGCATGGTCGTTTGTACTGGCGACCTTGTCGATTTTAATGGAGAAAGATTGTTTGTCGCTATCTTGGGTTGCTTTTTTTAGAAGTTGAATTGATTGGGTCCAAATAACACTATTGATGCTTTCATTACCAAAAAGATTTTCTCTGATTGACTTTAGCAATTTCCCTTCACCCCAACCTAATTCTTTTTTTAAATTTTGGGATGCGGAGGTGTTTGATGGGGTGTTTGAAGAGGTATTCGAATACGAATTGGGAGATGAATTCGAAGAGGAGTTAGACGATGAGTTAGAAGACATAGAGGATGTTCTTAGTTTTTGCTTCATATCTTCAATCATTCTATCCATGTGCTCGTTGCTGTATTCATTATCTTTGTTGTTATCAGTTCTACTGAAAAAATATTGTATTACATATGTTACCATGCGTATGGCGATAAAAATCCCAATACAGATCAAGAGTCCATTGAAGATTAAATTCACTTTTTTATTAGAGCTAGGCAGTGCTGCAGCCGAGGATGCTAGTGCATAAAAAATGTCACAAATATATAATCCAAACAGCATAAAAAAAAGGAGTAGTGATTTGTATTTTTGCATGATTTGCATGATTTGCATGATTTGCATGATTTTCATAAATTGATCCATCCATCTTTACTTTTCTGTTCACAGACTTGCAGATTAGTTTGGCCAATCTGAAACTTTGAAAACCCATTACTTTGAAAACCTGTTATGAGTCTCATCACATATTTGATTCACCTGTAACTACACTTATAGTAATTGATATAAATTATAATTTGTAGAGCATTTTTTTTTATTTAGATATTTGTTGGGGGACTAGGTACAAACATATTTAAAATCTTTTCTGATTTTTACTACTGTCTTCTGCGAACTTTATTGTAGAATCATATATAAGTATAGTGGGGCGGGCGGGGCGATAGGTGGGGCCGTGGGGCGACCTGTCCTTGACTTGAATCAGTTAAATACATTACATTTTCGCA
>JADGBS010000269.1 GCA_015231325.1 Oligoflexia bacterium
TTCTTTTCCGATAAAATCTCTAGGGCAATAATATCGTTTGCACTAAAAATTGCATCTCCTATGTTTTCAATTCCTGTGTTGGCCATAGTCCAAATGGGATCTTCTAAAGATATCTTCCCAATCTCTGCCAGGTTTCTATTTTTAAGTAATTGTTCAGAGATACTTTTGTTGTAGTTAATATAACCAAGTACAAGAGCAAAAAAGACTAGCAATACACATATCAATGCCGTAGTTACAATAAAAAATTTTGTAATAAGTCCTTGAGTTTTGACCGTGGAATTATTTTTAAAATTATTCATTCATCATCTCCAACCCCCTCCTCGGCAGTAATTTTATTTTCATTAGTCCCTATTCTTTATTTGTAATAGCACAGCGATTATGACGTACATCTAGTGCACGGCGATTATGTCCTAAGCAAAATTATCAACGATTTGATTTAAAATTGAATAATCAAGGAGTTGATGATGGGGGAAGGAATCGTCATGAGTAAGCAGGAACTAAAAATTTATGAACTCGCCACTTCGGTAATCTATGGCAAACTAACAATTGACGAATTTGCTCTGCTGATAAGTAAGTCTTACCGGCAAGCGCAGCGGATTGTTAAGAAAGTGAAGAATAAAGGGGGTAATGGAGTAAAACACGGGAACACTAACAGAGTCCCCGCGAATAAAACGAGTTGGGAATTAGAAATGGATATTTTGGGATTGTTAAAGGGGAAGTATTACGATTTCAATCTCACCCACTTCAGAGAAATGATTCTGGAACATGAGGGAATACGAATTGGAAGAAATATAGTTCATCGAATAGCAACGAAGTACTCGCTCGTCAAAAGACCCAAGAGAAGAAGCAAAGTCAAGTTACATAAACCAAGACCGCGATTGCCTCAAGAAGGCATGTTAGTTCAATTTGATGGTTCCCCTCATGTGTGGTTTGGAAACATTTATTGCGACTTAATAGGGGGGATCGACGATGCCACTGGCGAAGTGGTTGGGGCCGAATTTTTCATTGGAGAAACCAGTTTGAACTGTATGAAGGTGATGAAAGACATTATTTTACGGAAAGGAGTCCCCGCTGCATTTTATTTGGATCAGGCAGGATATTTTGGAAAGGATGATAGGGATCAAGCGCACACCCAAATAGGGAGGGCATTACAAGAATTGAACTGCAATGTTATCTTGGCCGGTTCGCCCCAAGCTAAAGGAAAAATCGAAAAACTGTGGAATACCTTTCAGGACAGACTGGTTGCCGAACTTCGACTTTTTGAGATAAAAAGCATCCTTCAAGCAAACGATTATTTACAAAATACTTTTATCTCTAAATACAACAAGCAGTTTTCAATTGTCCCCAGAATAAAGGACTCCGCATATAGAGAACTAGAAGTAAAATTGGATTTGGAACAAATTTTTTGTATAAAAGAAAAGAGAAAAATATCCTCCTCTAACTCGTTCAGTTGGAAAGGTGAAAAGTATATTGTGGATGAATGCCGAGACTACCGCTATCGAACGATAAACATCAACACTCATTATGATGGGCATTGTTCGTTTGATATCCTAGGAAAAATTGTGTCAATAAAAGAGTGTGCTCGTGCCGAACATCAACTGTGTTTGGTGCCTAGTTCTATCGAGGAAGTCAGAACCGCTCCCTCCCCTGTTGTATTATGGCCGGTTCCGGCCGGATCATGAAGAAAAATTTTTTCCTTTTTTTCGACCACTTCTAAAATCCCCTACGATGAGGTCCTTGGTAATTTTCAACAAAAATGATGAACTTCATTCGAGAAACCTCTGGGCAAAGACTTTTTGTTCGTCTGAAACAATATTTCACATGCGATGATCACCTAATTTTTATTTTAGACTCAATCCCGAAATTCTCGATCCACTAGCATTTATTTTTTGTTTATGGTAAGTATTTTCAATGCAAAAAGGACAGAAACTCCCTCACAAAATCCGCATTCTTTCCTCTAAAAAACCCGTCCACATCGTGATCACCAGCAAACTTAAAATATCTTTGCAAGGCCAGCAAAGTATACGCATGTTGCAGGTCCTTATTCGCGATGTCTTTAATCGTTATGGAGTGGATATTTTCCAGTTTTACATCCAGAAAACCCACATCCATTTTTTTGTCACCACCGTTCGGGCAGATCTTATTTCGACGGCGATGATGTACCTAAACTCAAAGCTGGCACTATTTTTCAACAAACTGTTCTCCCGGAAGGGTACTTTCTGGAGTGACCGCTATTTTAGTTCAATCAAAAAAAGTGCAGCAGAGATAATTCGTACAATTCACTATATCGCTACTCAATGTAAATTTCGTTCACCGTTCGACGACGTTAATGGTTCTATTGGTCTATCCGAAAATTATCCATGGGGAATTCCGGGGATGGTGCTTTCTATGGTGGGGGTTGGTAAAACAACAAGGCCGGAAGTAAAGCTTCTGGATATAATTGAGTCGGCCATTTTCCCCTACCGCCGATAGGGAGCGAGCAAGGCGGGCAGCGGGGGTCAGGGACCCCCGCTGCCCGGGCCAAATTTTGCGAATTTGGATGATCTTTTTCTACCAGCTTAATGACTCCATTACTTCACATCACTGTAGTACCGAGGCCCAATGCCCTTTGTAGTAGTAGTTGGCCTTGTTGGGCCAAGAGGGCCGTTATCGATCGTAGTTGTGGGGTATAATCTTCTTCGGCCCGTGAGCGAACGGTTTTTGGAATATTTTTTAAAGATATCCGACCATTATACCGAACTACGACATAATCGCTGTGAAATAAACACGACACAATCGCCGTGATTTAACAGTAGTTTATAGATTATTGAAAAATGACATCGACTTTGTCATTCCTCAATGAAACCGCGAATTTGTCCTACCACCAGCGTTAAAGTTATCATTAGTTTTTCCATCAAAAATGTAACTTTAAACACTGGGGGTAGGGATGTTCACACAAAAAGATCAACTAAAATTTGAAATTATTTCCAAAGTTGTAGCTGGTCTTATTGACTCTAAATTAGCAGCTCAAGCACTGCATGTCAGCTATAGAACAATCGGGAGATATAAAAAAGGATTTTTAAAAAAAGGTAGTACTTTTCTTTTCCATGGTAATAGAGGCAGAACTTCTCATAATGCTACAAGTGCTGAAGTTAAAGAAAAGATCATAAACCAATTGATTGAGAAATACTTTGATTTCAGTATCTCTCATGCTTGGGAAAAATTAAAAGAAGATGATTTACAAATAGTTGGTTATAAAACCTTGCTACGCTGGTGTCACGAAAAAAAATATATTAAACGGATGAGAAGGCGTAAGAAAATACATAGAATGCGGGCCAGAATGCCTCGAATAGGAATGATGTTACTAATGGATGGGTCTTACGATTCTTGGTATGGAAACCAAAAATCCTGTCTAATTGCTGCCGTTGATGATGCAAACAATGAAATACCTTATGCTGAATTTTTTGATTCAGAAAGCACTCTGAGTTGCATGAAAGTAATTCAGAAAATAATCGAAACAAAAGGCATCTTTGATATTTTATATGTGGATAAAGCTGGCGTGTTTGGAGGTAATAAAAGACAAGATTTTTGCCAAGTAGAAGAGGCCTGCAAGGTCATGGGAATTCAAATCATTTATGCACATACGGCAGAAGCAAAAGGACGAATAGAACGACTGTGGCGAACTTTGCAAGGAAGACTAATTCCCGAGATGAGACTTGCGAATATTCAAACGAGAAAACAGGCCAATAAGTATTTACAAGAATATTTTTTACCAAATGAATATGATCCAAAATTTATAAAAACACCAACTTCAAATCAATCGAACTATAAAGTTAATTTCAGGAATGATCTTAAAGAAATTTTTTGCAAAAAAGAATATCGTACAATCAAGTCTGATCAGACTTTTAATTATGCTTCCGACACATACCTCATAAATAAATTCATGGGAAATTTAAAAGGAAAGTTGGTCCAAATTAGAACGTATCAAGATGGTAGTATTCAATTCTTCTGGGCCGATAAAATATTAGATGTTATTAAGTTTGATGGCCGCATAAGTGAAGCTGCATAGAGCATAGAAAGGCCCAGATTCACCCGAAGGGCCGAAGCCGGAGGCGGAGGTCTGGGCCTTAAACAACCAGGATGGGCGTTAGTTCGAAAAAAAAAATTAAAGGTCATCGATAATGTCGCCGATAGACGTTTAACATCTTGAAATACTGATAAAATAACGCTGGCGGTCTGACAAAATCAAAGTCAGATTCATGGGACAAAATCGCTGTCATTTTTCAGTCCCTATTCTTTATTCTTTTTGTCTGGCTTTATCAAGGCCACCACATCTGATGTAGTGTTTTTAAATTAATTTTATTCCACGTCCAGGTGTCCGTGCTATCATAAAAAATGCCACGTTATAAGCATAGGTCTTTAAGTTCAATCAAGTAATGTAAGTGCATATGTAGGCCGGTATTCTTCCGGTCCAAAGGGGGGAAAGATGGATTTTTTTTGTAAATTAAATAAAAAGGTTTCTTTTATTATTTCCCTAACGATTGTTACCTTTGTTATTTTATTTTTTAGCATTGGCAATCAATCTCATGCCCAAAGTGCTAATTCAATAACTAGCAAAATAAAAATTGTCGTTGGCGAATGGGCCCCATACGTATCCGAGAAGATGGCCGATTATGGTTTTTCTGCCAAAATTACCTCCGCGGCCCTCCAGGCCGCCAATCTGGAATTTGAGTATATCTTTTATCCTTGGAAAAGGGCATTAACCATGGTCGAAGAAGGTGAAGCGTGGGGGACCGTGCCTTTTTTTAGAACAGCTGAAAGAGAAAAAATATATTATTATAGTGATGAGCTTAGTTCCTCAGCTTCAAAATATTT
>JADGBS010000026.1:0-6907 GCA_015231325.1 Oligoflexia bacterium
TTCGATTTGGTGGTTACCTCCTCGGAAAAACCGAGATTTTTTACTGAGCTTCGTCGCTTTTTACGAGTGGATCCAGATACTGGGTTGATGAGTAACTGGGATCGGCAACTAGAACCAGGCATTTATCAAGGTGGTAATGCACAACAATTGACTGGTTATTATAAAGTTAATGGTGATCAAATTCTGTATTTGGGTGATCATATTTTTGGCGACATATTAACTTTGAAAAAATCATGCAACTGGCGCACTGGTCTTGTGATCGAAGAGTTGAACGAAGAGGTAGATTCACTCCAACAAGGGCGCCCTCGTCTAAACGAAATTGATGAACTGATGAAAAAAAAGGAGGCACTGGAATTAATTTTCTTTAAAAACGACTCCGATCCTGAAGCGGGCAAAAAAGTCTATTCCGAAATTAAAACGATAGACAATGAAATTTCGCGTTTGATAACTGAATATCAAGGACTTTTCAACACCTACTGGGGACCAATAATGCGTTCTGGTCAAGAAGAGAGTCGATTATCACAACAAATTCAAAAATATGCTTGTATCTATATGGGAAACATTGGTAATTTCCGAGATTACTCGCCGCGTCACTATTTTCGCCCGCGCCGTCGCCTACTTCCTCATGAGATAAATGACTGAAATATGTGACTAATAGTTAATAATACTTAGAAAGGTAATCAATTAGGGGGACTGAATGAATTATCATAATTGGAATTTTTTAGATAAAATTAATACTTTTCTATTATTACTAAACGCGACATTTGCAACATTCGTGATATTTTCGATAAACGAAGCGATAGGAGGATGGGGAGATTACTATGCCGTTTGCTACGCTTACAAGAGTAATGAACATTCCACAATTAGATGGGAGTGGCTGAAGGCAGGTAGTAACTATGAGAAAGTACCAGCTCCGAGAAGTAATGGGTTTATCGCTCTTGATCCAAGTAGGTATGATAGTTTAGAAGCTTCATGCAAAACATTTATTGGGCGTACATTTGGTGGCCAATATAGATACCTAAAAATTGGTGGTGCAAAGGACAGGTTTTCCCCTGACGTTCCTTTCAATGTGCTTGGTAAAATAAAAGCGCCCCTACGATACTCAGTTGCTTGTTATTACTATGATCCAACGAAACCCTATCCCAAAACTGCTTCTCCTACAACTCCATTAGCATTTCCATGGACCCCGGCCGATTTTGTAAATAATCGTCCATCTCCAGATCTATATTACAACCGTTATTTTTTTCGAGTAAACGGACACACCGAAGAAGGATTTTTTATCGTAGATGACGAGGCCCAGTCCTATGGCGAGCTTAAAGAAGTATGTATGCAAACAATCTCTAAAAATTGTGGGAGCAATTTTAAATTACATCGTATGGCAGCATACCTTCACGATCGAGATACTTTTGAATTTCCCATAAGTTTTAGAAAAAAAATTAATAAAAACAATTTTATATTTGATGAAATTTTGATCTTTGGAGACAGTCTTTCCGATTGGGGGAATTTAGTAAGATGGTTACGGGTTATGCCTTTATCACCATATTTCATGGGACATTTTTCTAATGGTCATGTGTGGAATGAGATATTATCGGAACGTTTGGATAATATAGCACTGGACAATTGGGCATATGGTGGTGCCAAAACTACGCAAGTAAAGTCTGCCAATGATCTAGCAATACATGAATCAATCAAAAGTATCTTTAGAGGTCTAGCGACTGGTTTTATGTCATCAGTGATCGATAAATATCTCGACATGTATCGTCCGACCAAACAAGATACTGCTAGAAAATTAGTAGTTTTGTGGGGTGGTGGAAATAACTATCTCGAAAAAGAAGACGAGAATAAGGCATCTGAATATATTCGGGCCATGATGGAGATATTGGGTGGTGAATCCCGCAGGGTCTTCACTATCAAGTATGTAAATGCCACTGTCGGTTCAATAATCGATAGCATGCGCAGCTTGTACAAGCAAGGAGGATATAGAATCTTTCTTTTGTTGACATTACCAGATATGTCGAAGGTTCCCATGGTTAAGGATAACCAGAGATTGGCAGGGGCATTCAAATTTTGTTCAGAAGAACACAATCGACAATTAGCGGCAGGTGCGGCTGATTTTCAAAATAAACATCCAGATACTAAAGTTATGCTTTTTAGGATCGAAGATGCAATGAACGAACTCATCAGTGAAAAAAGTCGTGTTCTTTTTGAACTCGATAATGTTACAGATCAATGCTATCAGGGAGGATATATGAGTGATGGCAGTGTTTGTCATGACCAAAAACACAATGCCTTTTGGGATGGAGTGCATCCTACTCATATTACACATTGTCTGCTAACACTGTTACTGGAAAATTTTTTAATTGACCAAGGAGCAGTAAGAAAAGAAAAAACTAGTAGAGAGGGAATGGCCCAATACTGTATGGAACGGGCCAAACGACCTGAATATAATATTTCACATTAAGGGTGATTAATCATGGGTGATAACAAACTGGAGAAGATTATGCGTATAATATCCACCATATCCACCATATCCACTATCTCTACCATTTTAACGACAATACTGTTTTTGGGAATGCTCAACTTTTTCTCCTGTTCAAAGGATGAAGATACCTCTGCTTTGTCCAAAATAGGAACAGACGAAAGTGCAGAAAAAATTATTATGTTGCGTTCGGATGTATGGT
The DNA here is from genome assembly GCA_015231325.1 of Oligoflexia bacterium. Taxonomy (GTDB): domain Bacteria; phylum Bdellovibrionota; class Bacteriovoracia; order Bacteriovoracales; family Bacteriovoracaceae; genus JADGAN01. Next base: position 2,682 of record JADGBS010000026.1, read on the forward strand.
TACCATATGCCGGTCGTGAAGATACACTGTGTAACTATCATTTGATCTCTAACATTCCCTTAGATCAGGTGACCAGTGGTAAAACGCCTGCACTAGTTTTTAACTCAAAGGGAAACGCTGGACTGTTTGAGGTAATTACTGACAGCGGTAAGGCGGTTGCTAGAAAATTAGGAGTGACTAACCTCAAAGGTACGCCTTTGGAGGACCGATTTTATGTTACGACAAGGAACGTAAATGACGTAATGCTAAGTTCTTTAGATTCAAAAGAATGCACATATATCCAATCGATTGGTGGAACCACTCCCAAAAAACCAGAGCCAGGATTTGCGGTAGAAGTTTTCAGAGAAATTTTTGCCAATACTGGCAAAGATGTAGATTACGAAGTATTGCCTTGGTCTTCAGTGATAACGCAGATCAATAGCGGGGATGGACATGCCGCAATTGGGATTGCGGATGATGAAATGAAATGTGAATATTTTTTAGTATCCAAAAAACAACCAAATGCTAATCAAGTACCCGCATTATTCCTTGATGATAAGGACAAACTTCATGAGTGTATCCCGGGCAATGGTGATACCTCTATCTGTCATGTTTTGAATATCAATACACAATTAGCGACAACACCATTGAAGAAGTTGAATTTTAAAGACGGTGCTGCTGGCTCCAGTGCTAAGGAACAATTAACGGCAGATCAATGTGACTATCTGACGTCTGTAGGTGCTCATACTGGCGAAACGAAGGCATTTGTGCTTCCTAAAACACCTTTTTATGTTGATGATGATGCTTTCTTACTACGAAAAAATGTTGTTTGGGAATATGAAAATCAAAAATCATTGGATGAATTAGATAAACTGGCCTGTATCCAAGATTATGATTATTCGAAACCGATCAAGGAATTTTTAGATAAAAATCCGAAAAAAGTAGAATACATTTCTGATACTAATGATCCTTTAAGAGTAGGTATCGAACGTTTAATAAATGAACAAAACGGTAAAGTTGCAGTAGTTGAGGCCCGACAAGTTTTAGAAAAGAAAATATCAGAGATGGGAGTATCAAGTAAAGTGCGCCTGGTCGCACCTGCCGCCAAGGATGATGCTTTTAAAACACCTCTGTATATTGGATTTTCTCCTAGAAAGCTTAATTCTGTACATTATGCTGAATTATTTGATAAGGGATTTGATGAGTTAAAGAAAAGTGGAAGGATAGAAGAGTTGAAGAAAAAATATAATTTAAAATAGCATCCGGGTCAGGTACAGGTAATAGGTGCAGGTGATGTTTGATACAAATAAGATGATAGATGAATTTAAGGATGTGGGTTTTTACTTATTTTTTACTAATGGAGAGCAGTTTTTTTTCAATAAAGAATCGGTAGAAAAATTTAGTAAAGATTATATTGACGAGAAGTTATTGATTGAAAATCGTCATAAAATTGCACGATGTGGATTTTGTCTATCCCAGTCACAGTTATTGTGTGATGCAATTAGACCATTCCTTACTATTTTACCGGTGGTAGATAAATATCCATCATATGAACCAGTAACCGTAGTTTGGAAAAAAGATGATACTAAATCATTAGTAATTATTTCCTGTGATTTACAAAAGGCATTGGACCAAATAGTTTTATGGAGCTTGATCTCTTTTTGTAAACAATCAAATAAATATAAAAATTATTATACAGATATTGAACCATTTACAGAACATGATCAGATAGCTAGATTAGTAATGAAAAATATTTACATAACTAAGGCAGGTGATGTTGAAAAGATCAAAAAAGAGGTCAGAAGATTTTATAACTTAATTTTCACCACGACAAAAAACAAAATTAGCAGGATGGCAACTATTACTCATAAAGACGCTTTTGCTAACGCCTTAGTTCGTTCAATAAGTCCATTGATGCTTTTAGAAGAAGATGCTGATCGTTTAATCGCTGAAATTGGAAAAGGAATTCATAATTTTAATATCAATACTTCATTAGATAGTTATAAAGATAGAATAGCGACAATAAACATAGAGCATGAAAATATTAAAAACCTGATGACAGAGATAAGGCATAAATTAAAATCTGTCAACTCTGATGTCGGCCAAATATTGGATACCTGTAAGATATTTTCTGATATGGTAGCGCAACACATGAAGGACGAAGAAGATTTTTTTAAAAGTTGTCAATACGTCTATTTTGAATACCACATGAACGCTCATCAATATTATTTGATTCAACTAGATAATTTTCTTAAGGAAATACGAGCTCTTAATCTTAATAAAGAACAAATTGATGATTTTCTACAGTACAGTGAGCGATTCTTTGCGGAACATATTTCTGAGCTAGATAGAGATTATATTTTATACCTCGACTAGAATATTTTTTCATCGTGTTTTTGGGGAATTTCAATCACAAAACAGGTGTTAGGAGAATCATTATCCACAAAGACCCTTCCTCTATGAGCATTGATTACCGAATGTACAATTCCTAAACCTAAACCAGTGCCTTTCCCTTCTTCCTTAGTTGTAAAAAACATGTTAAAAATTTCATTTTGGATTTCATGAGGTATACCATGACCACCATCGACGAAACGAATTTCTATTAAAGCATTTTGATTAGTAAGACTTATTTTAATCCATTTTTCAGGTAACTCCATTAATGCATCTAGGGAATTATTCAAGAGATTCACAAAAACCTGGATAATTTGTGAGGGAACAATTTCTGCTTCTACCCAGAGATCATCTGGAGGAAGATGGATAGTGATACCATGATTTTCCATGTTTTTACGACAAAGATCCACCGCATTATAGATAACTTGAATTATATTGGTATTTTGAAAATTTTTTTCGTTTCCACTGCGTGCGAATTTACGGATTGTATTAACAATATTGGACATTTGATTGGTGGCCTTTTCAAAATCACCAACTATCTCATCCATAAGATTTTTTCTACTTCTACTGATGTTTTCCTGATTAATGATAATTTTCAACTCTTCGATATTTAACATAATTGCCGATAAGGGAGTATTTATTTCGTGGGCAAAATTTCCGGCCATAGTACCGATAGACGCTAGTTTTTCAGTATGAAAAATCTGATTCATTAAATTTTTCTTTTCTTCTTCGAATTGCTTATTTTTAGTGATATCCATCATAACGCCGACAATACCGGCAATCTCATTTCGATAATCGAAATAAACGTTCTTGTGGAACATGATTGTATGTTCGCTTCCGTCAGAATATTTCATTGGTGCCTGATAGATCTGTTTTGGGCCACCTTGCATGAGTTCCAAATCTTTTTGATGATAAATTTGTGCGTTTTTTAAAGGTGCTATTTCATAGACGGTTTTACCGATAAGTTGTTCTTTGGTTATCCCGATAGAAGCTACAAAGGAGTTATTGCAAAAATTATAAAGACCTTCTCTGTTCTTACTAAAGATCGGCACAGGAATATTTTCTAGTAGGGTTTCGACAAATATTTTCTGGGACAATATTTCTTTCTCAAATTTTTTTTCTTGAGTGATATCTTCCATAAGTAAAAGATAGTATTTAGTATCATGCTCAGGATTTTGGATGGATATCCCTTCAAACTTATAAATACAAGAGGTAGCAGAAACATCAGTTCCATGATTAAAATGACACTGACAATTATTAATTTTTTCTCCCCGTAATAGACGTTTTATTGGAAATTGTTCTTGGGAAATTGCTTCTCCTTCTTCATTACTAAGTTGAAAACTCTGTAGGTAGTCCTCCATGTTTTGAGGTATTGCGCCATATTGATGAGCTTTGCGGGCCATTGTGTTAATTGTTATAATTTTACCTTTTTCATTGAAAATGATCACTCCCTTGCTGGCACTATCCATTATATCTAGTATTTTATTTATTGTTTCTTGCCAAATAGCATTCATTTTCTCTTTTAAGCTGAATATATGGATGCCAGTCCCCAATATTACTAGTAAAAATGACATAGTGATAAAAATTCCTAAAAGACGGGCAATTAAAAAATCATCACTATGGCCAAAAATGAGTAGATCTAACTGCCCTGGGAATAGGGATATTCTTTGATGGAGGAAAAGCACTGAGTCCAGTTCTAGAAACAGAGACTCTCGGTCATAGTGATCGTGGGTGATTAGTGGTAAAAATGGACCTTTTCCGAATTGCTGTGTCATTTGTAACTGCTGAGTTTGTTTAGCGGATAGCGGGGTAAAACTTTTTAGAACGTTTTGAGTTTGGGTGCTTGATACAATTAT
>JADGBS010000026.1:6931-24337 GCA_015231325.1 Oligoflexia bacterium
CTTAGAATAGCGAACGGATTTCTGGTTTTATTAATTATGACTGTTTTAAAATTACGTAGACTACTTCTCACAACTAAGACTGCTGCTATCTTTTGCTGGTCATTGTAAATTGGAGTAGCATAATAATAACCCAGCATTTTATTGACTATGTCGTAAGCAAAATACTCACCATGTTTTCCCTGCATTGCTTGTTGGAAATATGGCCGAAAGGAAAGATTATGCCCTTCAAGGCCATCTTTTTGTAGACTATTACGATTACGATCACTAGCGAAGAAAACATGGCCATCTGGATTTATCAGATAAACGACTGAATCATCACCTAGTAGTTTTCTAAAATCAATTAAATCTTTCAGCAATAGTTCCTTTTCCCGCTCACTCCTTTCGCCTTGCAAAAAAATTTTTATGCTTAACGATTTGTTCATCCAACCTAGGACTGTGTGAATATTTTCTATATCTTCTTGAAATAATTTTTTGGATAACCAAAGTTCTTTTTGCAGATAAGATTTAATCGATTCAGATTTATTCTGGCCTAAATAATTAGTGAAGACTAATCCGAATATACATACAAGCACAAACAAAAAGATGATTAAAACGATATATCTTCCGTGTTTCTCCAATAATTCATTAAACTTTTGAAATTGAATAAATATTCGGTGAGACCAAAGAGTAAGTAAAAGGCCCAAAGCAAAAATCGCTCTTAATAATTGCACCGGAATACCAACAAAAGATAAAAAGGCATCTTGGTTAATTAGTGAAGCGGGGAAAAATGGTGCTGTTGGTACGATAAGTCCAGCAGACATTCCATAGAGTAAAAACAAGATCGATATAAATAACAATCGCTTATTGTTGGGATAGTTATTTTGACGGTAGGTCAATATTGCTAAACTAGATAAGACGGTCGCCGGAAAAACTATTACGTATCGAGATATAGTGTCAATACTTGCAGGTGTTGCGAAAGCAAGAATAGCGAGAAATAACCAAATTGGTAGATGTATCCAGTATTTTATGAACTTTTTGGACACCCCTTGTCTTGCAAACTCGAATAAAAAAATATAGGAGAGTATCAATAATGTTAGACTTAATGACTTAAACCATGGACCCTCATAGAAATCTAGCATTACAAGACCGAAATATTCACTTATTCCATGACATAAACCAAATAGCGCTAGCCACCTCCAGGGAAGAGGATGTTTATCTGGATATTTTTCCATTGAAAGACTGATTCCCCCTAGAACAATAAATGAAAACCCATAAATGAATAAAATATAGTCGAGATGGATTTTCCAAAATATTGGGATCATACTGTACATCCTTGATCACTAACAACTATCTTAGGAAAGTTATACTGTCTTTAACTAGGATCTATCGGAATATCCAATTAGTTTCTTAAGTTGAACGTAATCATCATATATCAGGTATCAGTCCATACAAACGGTCATCAAAAAATGTAATATACAATTTCAAAAGGTCGATATGTAGTTAGAACGATGGATGTATGATGGGTCTAGTGATGGGTCGAGTGATGGGTCGTTCAGTGATCAAATTCTATCCGGAAAAAAAGGCCAAGCTAAAAGGTTAAATGGTTAAATGGTTAAAGGGTTAAATAATATGAAAGAAAAAAATAAAACTATTTTGGTTGTTGATGATGATGAAAATTTACGAAGGACTATAGCACGTATCTTACAACTGGAAGGATACAAAGTTTTGGAGGCGAAAGATGGTCATGAGGGTCTATCTGTTCTGGAATTGAACCAAAACGTAGTCAGTGCCATTCTTTCCGATATTCGCATGCCAATACTAAATGGAATTGAATTTTTTCATCAGTGCAAAAAAACGTTTACCGGTCCGTTCATATTTATGACCGGCTTTTCAGATATCATTGATGTAAAAGAATCTTTTGAAATAGGGGTAAAAGGTTTTATCAACAAACCTTTCAAACGTGGAGAATTATTTTTTGTTCTGGATGATTTGCTCCGTGATCCTAATGACGAAACAACGAGAGAATATACGCCTCATGATGCCGACGATTTTTTTGGAATCCCTATAGATATATTTACCACAGGTCATAAAATCCAGTTCCCGATTTACCTCAAACTTTCACCCAAAAAATTTGTAAAATTAACTAATCAGGGTGAGGATCTTCCAAACGAGCGTATTGCCAAAATAAAACAGAAAGGAATTTTGGAACTCTTTTTACATATCGACGACTATAAAAAGTATATCAATTTTAATTTAGGCCAAACGGAGAAAGTACTCACTGATAACACTATTGACAGGGAAAGGAAGGTTCGTTTTGTTGATTATACTAATAAGCTTCTTTACAATTACATCTTTCTCAAAGATCTAGATCAGGAGATTTTTGATGAGCTAAAGAATAATATTAATATGACAGTGCGATTAATTAGTTCAAGTCCTGTTCTTTTTACCTTTCTTGAAAACATGTCGAATGAAATGCCTGATCTCTACCATCACGGAATAAGTGTGGCGATTATCGCCAACCTGATTGCCAAACAGCGGAAATGGACTTCTCCCTCAACTACCCATTTAATTATGCTTGCAGGTACTTTGCTCGATATTGGGGTTAAAGATATTATTATTCAAACTATTAATAAATCTTATTCTGATCTAGACCATAATGAACGCATATTAATCAACGGACACCCTCATAGAGGAGTAGAGATATTAAAACAATTTAGTGGCATACCAGAAGGGTTAGATCAGATCCTGTTACAACATCATGAACGAGCAGATGGCAGCGGTTATCCGAGCGGCCTTAAAACAATTAAAATTTATCCCTTGGCCCTTTTAATTGGTTTGGCCGATGCTTTTTGTGTAGAATATTTCGGTGGTGTTTTTGCAGGAGGTGTTTCTGGTTGTCTCAACCAAAAGACTGCTTTTGAACGTCTTCTAGCACATAAGGAAAAATTTAACAAAGAAGATCTAATAGCATTGGCGACGACGTTTGCTATTCCTAACGCTGTATAGCTGCATAAAATCAATAAAAAAGTAAAATGGGGTACTTTACAAATCAATTCACTGGGAAAACAATGCATTCGTTTCTGCTTTGGGAAAAAAAACGTCAATTGGAGCTCCATCTAATTGCCCTTCACTGTTACTCCCCCAACAAGCTACACTGCCGTCGACCCGAATGCCACAGGTATGATACTGTCCAGCAGAAAGAGAAACGAATTTTTGTTCAGCATCAGGAATTCCGTTCAACTGTTGATAAGTGTTATTTCCCCAACAAGCTATACTGCCATTGATCCGAATGCCACAAGTGTGACTAAATCCAGTGGAGATAGAGATGAATTTTTGCTCAGTATCAGGAATTCCGATTGATTGTCCATTTTTACCTCCCCAACAAACTACACTGCCGTCGATTCGAATGCCGCAGGTGTGCTGTCCACCAGAGGAGATAGATATAAGTTTTTGGCCAGTATCAGGAGCTCCAATTACTTGCCCTGCCCAATTATTACCCCAGCAAACCACACTATTGTCGATCCGAATGCCACAAGTATGAACCCCTCCCGCGGAAAGAGCAGTAAACTTTTGCTCTGCACCAGGAATTCCGATCAATTGCCCTTGGCTGTTATCTCCCCAACAGCGGACATTTCCTTCAACCAGAATGCCGCAGGTATGAACGAATCCAGTGGAAAGAGAAGTAAATTTTTGCGGAGGTGCATAGTATTTTCGGCCCCAACAGGCCATACTTCCATCAATTCGGATGCCGCAGGGACTGGTCCATCTAGTAGAAACAGAAGAGAACTTTTGCTCGATACCAGGAGTTCTGTCTATTTGTCCATAACTGTTACTTCCCCAACAAGCAACACTTCCGTCGATTCGAACACCACAGGTGTGATTCGGTCCAGCGGAAATAGAGATGAATTTTTCTTCCGCACCAGGAATTCCGTCTAGTTGCCCATTACTATTATTCCCCCAACAAACGATACTTCCGTTGACCCTAATTCCGCATGTATGGGCAATTCCAGCAGAAATTGATGGAGGCAAAGGCGAAAGAATCAGCTTAGAGATGATGTTATTCTTCGGAGATAATGACATTGCGAAAGCAAACACGTTCGAAACATATACGAGACAAAGTAAAAAAAACAAAATCTTAATTTGTTTTCTCATTAAAACTCCTTATGTCCAAAACGAGATATAGCAAAATTAACGATTAAATTAATAAAAATTTATCGAACCTTTTACCATAGGTGAATTGTCAGGAACTACCGGTTGAAAGTAGACACTAAAAAAAATGAAAAGACAAGAGATTTTCTAAGGATCTATTTCTAAAGATCTAATCTAAACGATGTAAAAGATGTTTAATATTTTTAGTTCAGGAGAGTTTCTCTATGGACCCCATTAAATGACCGATAAAATTAAAACATTAGTGTTTTTAAATACTTACCACTATAAAAACTTCATATAATATAAATTATATGAAGTTTTTACCTGGTTTTACCTGGTTAAGAAACTGAAATCATTCAATTCCCTGATTTACAGTGTAATTTAGGGCATAGGTAAGCTGGATGATAATTATCTGGAAATGGAGCAAAAAATCAGAAAAACTATAACTTTTCTTCTTTTAGGAACTTCATTCTAATTTCTCGGATGGTTAGTCGTTTTTCTTGTAGTTCTTTTATTTTCTTGCACTGTTGTGCCATTTCGGGGGAATATAATTGATATCCTGAGTTTGTAGTTTCAACTACCTCCAACAATCCTTCTTTTGTCCAATAGCGGATAGTGGAAACAGATGTTTCCGCTGCTTTTGCTAGCTCCCCAATTTTCAGTAATTTTGCACTATCGATATTTTCGACGACAACAGATTGCCCGGAAGTTTTAGAAGCGGCCCTATTTCCTTTAAATGCTTTCAAGTAGATATCAAGTGAGCGTTCGACTGCTTTAGCTATTATCTTCTCGTAATCTGTTTTTGATCCACCAAGTTGTGCTGTTTCTAGTGCCTTCAGATACGGTAATCGATCACCTTTGCGAATGATTGCGGGTGGGTATCCATGCATCATTAACAATAAATTCATTATCAATCTGGCGGCACGTCCATTTCCATCCACAAATGGATGTATGCTTACAAAACGGTAATGAGCTTCTCCTGCAAAGGCCACGGGATGTAATCCATGTTTACTTGTAATCCACTCGAAAAATTTATCCATCAATTCTGGAACCTTTCGCGGATTAGGCATAACTACTGTCGATCCTGAAATTCTAACTGGTACATTACGGTAGCAACCTGCATTCTCATCCTCAATGCCTTTAAGAATAATTTCATGGATAGTGAAAACATCTTTTTCTGATAGTTGAGAGGGCCTCTTTTTAATAAGCGTATTGATAAAATCCCAGGCCAGCGCATGGTTTTTGGCCTCGAGATGTTCTCGGAGGTCCTTTCCACCAATAGTAAGTCCCTCTTCTATTACGATAGCAGTTTCACGTCTAGTAAGAGTATTTCCTTCAATTGCATTACTTGTGTAAGTAAGTTCTACCCTGAACCATTCATACAGGTTTTTCTCAAAATTGATAGGAAATGGCCTTAGGTAATCGAGTTTTTGTTTTTTGCTAGTTAGTTTTGTATAGTCCATAACATAAAGCATAAAGTATTACTTTACACTTTACAATAAAATTTCAAGGGCGCCATGACGGGGGGTTTGAGAAGCCCCTCCACCTTGAACACTACCGAGAGGCATCCGCGGAACAACGTTTGAATGAGCAGCAGCGATATGAGCAACAACTTAGTCAGCTAGACAAAGTTATTAATCAAACGGAACAAAAATTAAGGGATACTCAAAAAGAAAAATTAAACTTTCAACAGCAATATCAGTTCGCTACTTACGAGAAAGAAAATCTAAAAACTCAACTTGATAAGCTTACTCAAGAGCATGAATCAACCACAAAAGAATTGGCCAGTAGTATCCAATCGCAACAACATTGGCAAGGACAGCACGATAATTTGCTGGCCAGATGGAATAATCAAAACAGGTTGTTTTTGGAAGAAAAAACTCAATATAGAGATATTACTTCTGATAAGCAGAATTATCGTACCTAATTGTGCCCGGGGTTGATGTTTGCGCTAGAGGGGAGGTATAAACCGATTTGCCCATATTGCCCCTTTATTTTACTTATCAGTCGATAGAAGAGATACCAAAGTTAGGACCCGACAGCACAGGTTGCAAGGGTACGATAATTTCTCTTCGTTTTTTCTGATGATTCTATTTTTTTGGCAAAATTTTCGGTACAAGTAAATCATTAGTTGTAGAAAAGATATAAAAAGTTTTCTGAATGATAGAATAGCAGAATATCGAAAAAATCAGTATTAAATATAAGTATTACAACCATGACATAAAGGGCAGGTCCGTGCCCTCCAGAACACGGAGAAGAAAAGATGACAAAAATAAAAAAAATCTTTTTAGTAGCAGTAGCTATTATGTTGGCCGCATCCTTATTAGGAATATTTGTGTATGTTTCTAATGTAGTTGTTCTAAACGAAAGTACAAAAGACAATAACGTTCTTTCAAAACCAATTGCCATTGAAAATAGTGGTTATACTTTATCAGAGGTCAATATTATTAAGCATTTTTTTAAAGATGAATACATATTAGTTTTTACAGGTAATGTTCCTGAAAAAATTAGCACTAATCCCAACCCTGTTCCAATGCTATATTATGTATTCAATGGGGCCCCATCAATGGAACCTTATATAACGTATCAAGATAATAAGGACCAAAAAAGTTTAAAATTTGAAAGCTTTTATTTTAACCATGTTAAGGAGATATTTAAACTCGGATATAATTTCAGTAATCTTCCTAAGAATATCAATTCGATAAGTGTAACGGGTATTTATAAAAATAACTCCGGCCAATCTGTTAAATTTACAACCCCCAAAATTGAGTTGTTGAGATAAAAGAAGGTTGCAAAATTAACAACTCAATTGTTTGGAAGATAATCAAGTGGGGAGAAATGAGTGCGTCCCAAATCATTTACATTTATTATAAGTGAATTATAGTCAGAAAATAATTCGTTAAAAATATCGATCTCATTAGAACTTGGAGTTCTAGGAGCATGCCCCAACAGTGCACACAGTTGATACTCCAGCTAAATGATTTACTTGTACCAATGCAACCTGTGCTGTCGGGTCCTAACTTTGGTATCTTTTCTATCATGACGTGCTCATCTCGTCCATGTGGCGTTTTTACTTGAGGTTTCTGGGCCTCACTTCTCAATTGGCCGTTACCTCGGCGTACGCCGAGGCGTACATAGAAGTGGTACGTCGCAGGCGCCGAATCCGAAGTCTGACGAACCCCTTAACCATTTTGTGGATGGTCTATATTATCTTTTTTGAAACCGGCCACCACACTGTCCAAGATTACCTGCGGATCGGACATTTACTCATACTGATTATGCCAAAATAAATTTCATCAAAAACAAGATAAATTATTATCTTTATGGAGGGGGTGGTCATCGAACACCAATTTTTTTCGAATTAAAATCCTGCAAATACAACATGTCCTGACAAATAGTGATGATCATTGGGGACAGGTATATCAAACCAACGAATATAACCAACGAATATCCGTCACCTAAAATGCAAAACTCAACTCCTGGCGAGTAGCACGGTTATGAATCCTTCAATGAAATCGGAAGTGATTTGGGTCACCTGATTAGCGTTTGTCGCTGTCCAAAATGTGGATCAGAAGAAATTTTCCAAGATTTCTGATAACCAACTAAAAATTTAGGCCAAACACCCGACAGGTTCAAATTTTCCCATGCTATTAAAAAATTAATTTCAAGATAACCTACAGATGATTTTTATCAGAAAACGGACTGGTCATAGAGTGGGAAAGTCCTGATAACATATACACAGTCTTTCTTTTCGGTACGCTTCTCTAAGTATATCTCCCCAAACCAACCATGAAACTAAATCTCCGGTTCGGTTCCTTTGATACCTTTGCATAATTTCTGACAGATTTCATTATCAATTTGTAACAACTCACTAACTTTGAATTAGTAATTGATATTCCGCGGCAACTTCTCTACTGACCACATTGGAATCTAACGCTATATTAACCAGAATTTCATTGATATAATTAATTGCCATTTTTTGTAATTTTTCACCTTGATCTAGATCCTGATCAATCATTGCTTCAGAAACCACCATTTGATCTACTAATTGCGACCAGATTTGGTTTGAAACTATCTCAGCTTTTTGATAAAAAGCGTGTAGATTTCTAAGTGAACCAAGTGATACAAAAATATCTAGTTGACTAATAACCTTAAAGATTTTATCCGCATTGATTCCCCTAAACTGGGGATTTACTGCCAAAAGATTGAGTGAACCTAATTTCCCAGAAATCTCCAGAGAAATATTTCGTAGTACTTGATCCTGTGTCGGTTGGGCCGAGCTAGCAACCGCCACCCCCGCAGACAAAACCTGAAACATGAAAATTGCGACAAATGATCCTAACGCCAACAATGTTTTAAACTTTAACATGAATTATCTCCTTCAAGAAGTAAACAAAATAACCAATTGCTCAATTATGTCAAACATTTATAAAATTAATTAATTGTTTTTTACAAATTTGAAAGATAGAAGAGAAAGCAATATGTCCCTCACCGTCTGAATCACGTATGTAATTAATATGATTGATCATCTTCATTGCCCCAAAGAATGACTCTGTTTCTTAATGGTGACAACTATATTTTGTCTGCCACTCACATCACGTAAATCTCTTCCTAATCGAGTATAAGTAAGTTTTTTTATAGTTCTTGGATCTCCCTTTTACTGAATATTTGACTTAACATTTAGAATAATCTGGTATACATTCACAACGCCTAACTCCAAAAACGATAAGCGGTCCACCAAAATCGCCCGAAATCTTTTGCATATCTTCGGGTGAGCTATAGACATCCCCAAAATGGTTAAGGGGCAGGAAGAACGAGGCGAGGCGCTGAGACCAAAGTCTGACGAACCCCTTAACCATTTTGTGTTTTGTCTATAGAGACAAAACAAGGACAAGGACAAGGATACGGAAAATATTGCGAAGTAAGTATATTTTAGGCCAAATCCAATAACCCTCCGACGATGATTTTTATCGTCGGAGGAGAGTAATTTGTAAAGAAAGGAGGTACCTTATGAAGTATTACCGCTTTGTTGTCACAGCATGTATATTACTTGTCACGACTGTCCAAGTATCATGGTCATGCAATTTCGACAAAATCAAAAATTCCATCCCCACCTATTCAACCGAAGTCAAAGGACAGTATGCCGATCTCAACGGCATCAGGCTGTATTATGAGATTAATGGCTCCGGTGAACCCCTTATCCTTCTTCACGGAGGTTTTTTCAATATGGATTACTGGAGCAAACAGGTCCAGGTTTTTTCACAGCATTACCAGGTTATTACCGTGGATGGCCGGGGGCACGGACGGTCCACGGATGGTACAGCGCCCATCACCCACGCTGCGATGGCATTGGATATCCTGGCGCTGATGAATCTTTTGAATATCAACAAGGCAAGCATTGTCGGCTGGAGCGACGGCGCGGTGATAGCACTCAACATGTGCATCCTGGCGCCTGAGCGCATTAATAAGATCGTCCTCAACGGAGCAAACACACATTTTAAAAAGACGGTGCCCTACCTCGAGGAAACAATGGTAGCAAGCAGGATCCTCTTCTATCCCTACGCAACCATGCTTTATTCCCCCTCGTACAAGGCCATCAATCCTTATCCGTCTCACTGGTCGGAATTTTTCAACAAGATGCAGACCATGTGGACCTCGGACTGCTACCTGATCAATCGGGACGGACAGACTTGTGAGGACCCACTCAAGTCGATAACGAACAGTGCGCTAGTTATTGTGGGTGAGGATGAAATGATTCTCGAGTCTCATACCCGAGAAATCAAGGATGCGCTTCCGAATTCAACACTGATTATTATTCCCGGCGGCAGTCATTACCTTGCCCGAGAAAAACCAGATGAATTCGGCCAGGCAGTGTTAAGTTTTCTGGAAGAATAGAAAAAACGTACCGTTATTTGAGATCGGCCTTTAGTCTCTTTATAATTCTTTATCGCCGTTTCGACCGCGTCCTATAGCAGTTACACCCCGACTTTAAATCGAGGCCGCCACTTTCAACATGCACACGTTCCAAATGCCTACGCCGAAACTCAATATAGAGATATTACTTCTGATAAGCAGAATTATCGTACCTAATTGTGCCCGGGGTGCGGAACGCTCAGTCGAGAAGATGCTCAAAGAGTAGCGGCAATAACCGTCGCCCAGCAAAAAGAAATCACAAATTAATTAGTTACCACCACCAAACAGCGGAGAGATGTACTTCCAACTCCAGGGAAATTGGAGATACTCGTCCCTCAAAGTATCGAAAAAAATATCGAGATGATTCCCTGGTCCAAAAGCCGGTCAAAAAATAAAAATTACCAAGAGATATCAGTTGGTTACAAAGAAACGTCAGGACCAATTTTTGACATTGTGGGAGAAACTATTTTCCCAATGAATACTGAGTTAATTGTGTGCTCACAATACACATAAAAAATTTATTGGTCCAAAAGTCGGAAAAGCTTTTTTGCTGGATCGCTAACACAACCCGCATGGATTTCCACATAGGCAAATTTGGATTTTATAATAAGAAATAAAAATTTTTATTCGGATTATTTTTCTGCACGGCCGAAGGTGGAGATTTTATTCCGCATGCATACTAATGTCATTGGGACTTACTACCGACCAATGGATGTCATCGCGCTGTGACCTTCTGGTTAATGATTAAGTGAGTTTTGTGTACGGAAAATAGGAGGGGATCAATGAAAAATTTGACTTTACGACGGATTGCTCTGTTACCTTTGCTTTCATTGTGTATTGCTATTTTTAGTTCGCCTTTATTGTATGGTGCAGAGGCAAGGAGAATAAATGCACTTATAGAACATTTCGAAGGCCTGGCCAGAGATGCTGGACAGATTCTTCCATGCGAAAGTGACATACCAAATGAATTAGTGGACGAGAGGAATTGGTTGGATAAGCTCGGAAACTATGAGCTAGATGAGCAAGATCGATGTAGAAAGCATCCTGATCAATGCATCCATGATGCGGATGTGGAGACACTACTCGGTAGTGCTGCTGCAATAAATAAGTTATACGAAGACACGAATGACCCAGAAGTGAAAACAGAGAGAGAGAGATTTGTTAGTTTAGTATATAGAAAATGTCAGGCAACAAAATCGAAACATTATGATGATCCAAATGCCAGTCCAGAGACTGTAACATTAGAAAAATTGATTGGAAGAGATGGCCTAGCTATGTATAAACTAGCAATTGAGGAAGAGAAAAAGAGTAGAGCATTTCGAAGAGCAGTGTTTGTGGCAGGTACGTCACGGAAACCAGGATATCGAATAAGAAGAGAGAACCCGGAAGAGAACCCCCCACGTAGACAAGTGCTTTGGGGAGCAGGACCATCTGGGTCAGGAAAATCTTTTTTATTGTCCAATTTTATAAATTCGGTCATAGTAGAGCCGGATCAAGCGCCAAATTTGCAAATTGTTTCTGCCCCATTACCAGCAGAGGATAACACTCCAATTTTTCTTAGCATCGATGGAGGAATTGATAGAGAAGAATCTCAGGTAAGGAGGCTGGCAGTGCAATGCGCCTTTTCACGGGGTTATGCAGGGATATCCAATTTGCATTCAAATACTTTATTGGAAGTAAAAAAATACATAAGAAATGCGGGAGTCGAGTCAAAAAATAAAAATTTGCACTTAGCAATTGCCGAAACATTTAGTTTAGACGCTAGACTCCGGTTGAGGTGGACCACGGCGGAGATGGATGAATTTAATAGATTGGGCTTCAAACAATCTTTGTTTAATATTGTTGGATCTGATTTTCCCAATTCAGAACAACTGCTGTCAACAAATCCAGTGCAGCCTGTGCAGCCTGTTCTGCGAGACACTAAAAATTCACGATTTAAAACATCAGTTAAGATGCAAGGAGAGGCCAGGGCGAATTTACAGAAAAGTGATTTAGTTACAAAAGATACGCCTAGAGATAACGAAATGACAAGGATGATCCCTAATAACACAAAGCTAAAGGCCGAATCAAAAGAATACGGTGCTAGTGGTTTCTCGTGGGGTGAGGAAGGTAGTAGACTTGCACTAAGCGCGCTTGCGAAAAAAGTGCCTAGAAGTGAAGTTTATGAGATCCATAGTGATAGAGTATCTTTTAACAAAGTTACCCAAAATGGGGAAACTTATTGGCAAGAAAAAAATTATACGGATGTTAATGACCCCAGTGATGTAACGACCTCTATTCGAGCATTTTTGGTCTATCAATTTGAAGTAAACGAAGCTCGCCGGAAAGGTGAACCGCCACCAGATCTATCTCAATGGATGAATACACATAAATTAGAAGTTGACAGATTGAGTACTCCTATTATTGAGAAAGCGCAGGTCCCTTAGGGTCTTGTTGTGCTTGTTATTTGAACGTAGGCCGTCCTGTCTATTATTTCTCCAACCTGCAAAAGTGAAAAGGTTTTTCATGGTCGGCATTTCATGGTCGGCATAATGAGGAGTGGGCAGGGGACGAAAAGTGTAAAATTTATAAGAATGGTCGTACATTTTTTGTAAAAGCTAAGCTTATGAGTGCCAGCGCGTGTACAAATTACTGCCTTAGACGTTAATATTTCAGATTCTGTCGCATTTATGGGAGTTTTCAAGAGCTCTCTCCAAGTATTTGGAAGATTGGCAGCAGCGCTAATTATAATGATTTCTAACTTTTAATTGGCATAAAATACTAAGAAGATCAGTTAGAAAAAAATAAATTAGAAATTAACGAAGTAATAAATCAATAGAAAATATCGAGTGTGCATGAGATGAAAATAACATCATAAAATGGTCAATAATAGGGACTGTTTCGGGGCGTTGATTAAGTTGCCCCTATATTAAAAAAACTGGCATTTGATATCCCCTAAAAAAGGACTTGTGCGAATTTTTGGCAAGTAATGGGAAGGAATAGTTGAGTTATTGCATCGGTTCTTCTCCTGCATTCAAAATTATGCTAAACTGTTGCTAGGTAAACTGTACTAATTATGTCTAAAATTTTTTCGACATTTATGGGCCAATCTGAACATCTAGAAATAAGGAAAGTTAGAGATGAATTTGAGCAAACAATTTCTTAAGCTTTTGTTTTTTGGGAGCTGCTTTTTTGGGAGCTGCTTATTTATTTTTACTACCAATAATTCTTTATTAGCGACGGCCGCCGCCGCAGCAGCAGGCGCAGATAACCCAAAAGCGCAAGCGCCCTGGCAGTTAAAAACGCCAACTCGTCCAGGCCTATCCACTCAAATTTTTGGTCAGGTATCTCCTAACAGGGTTATTCTTCCGTCCAACACCCTGGCATCAAAAGGTGAGCTCATGGAGGTACTGATCTCTGGTCTTTTAATTATACAAGACGAAGCTACCATCAATGAAGATTCATACCTGGCACTGGTGCAACAGCTTTTTGAGTATGATAGACAACTAAACAAAATTAAATTCAGGAGAATGAACTTTCACTTACCCCAAGTTACCTTGACAAGTATTACGCGAGCAGAAAATATTGTAATAATTAAACCTTGGCTTGAAAAGTGTATCTTCAAACTTATATTCTCCATGGCCAGCTCACAGGCCAGACCTGGCCAGCGATTAAGTCCAGGGTTGCAATTACTAGCAAGGAATTATTACACAACACTTCATCAAGAATTTCAATCAGCAATCGCTGCCGGAAATGAGTTGCCATCAAGTAGAGCAACATATGATCTCATTATGGAGCAAGAGAATGATAATGATGATGAATTGTATCTGCAAAAAATTCCCTCGGCCCAACAAAATGAACTACGGGACATATTTACCAAAATAAAAAATGTTGTACTTAAAAATTATTTTAAAAAACTGGTTACCGTTTTCGAAAAAAATTATGCAAAGGCCCCATACTTATCTCAAGCAACTATTGATTATGCTTTATCAAAGATCGTGGGCAATATCGCTCCTTCCTTTCCCCGACTAGGAAGAACCCTCTTCGTAGATGATGAGCAGGAAGGGGAAGTCAAAGTGCTAAGTCCTGCAGATTTAACTCGCAACTACGTAGGCCGTTACACAGTACACACCACTAATCTGTTATCATTAAACGACATTATTGAGGACATTAAAAAAATTAATTACGATGATTTTATTGTATTTGATAGAAGGTATAAGCAATTTGACCGGATGATTGCATATCTCTTATCCGCAGATAAAAATCGACAAGAACTCGGCAACTCCATATTGGCCTGGTATCTCCAAAACCTGATCATTGATCACAGATCGGTAGGTGCTGAAGAAATGGAAAAAATCAGGTTCACAGGGTATACCCTCTTTAGTAAAATTAACAGTGCATTACCTGGCCTCGGCGACGGACCACTATCATCGCAATATTATCCACTACTGCGAGCAAAACATGCTTTGGAGGCCTTTTTGGATCTCTCTTCCACCACGCTCGAAGCATTATTGCCACAACATAATTGTACATTAAGGATCGATCATATCAGTGGTTTGGTTTTGGATCACCGCCTAGGATCAAGTGTTGCTGAGTTAGGTGGTGGTCATTGTGACCACCAGATAGCTGTAGCTTCAGCAGCAGCGGCGGCGGCGGCGGAAGAAAAAAAGCAGGATGAAAAAGATAATTATGACGACGAACAAAATAACCCACTCATAATCGAAGACAAACGATTAGTTAAGTCCGCAAACAGAGCGGGTATCCAAATTGTTGACTGGGTGACCAGGAACCACGGAACAAAATCTGGTGCCACCCTTTTTCCTCCGTGCTATACGCAGAATATTGCCCAGATCGTCAATGGACTTTTCCATACCGTTCAAATTGAGTACCTGAAGGGTAAAACTTGGTGGTCACTAAGCACCGAACATGATCAACGAAAAGACTATGTTAGTGGTATTCAAGTTCCAGGGCTAATTCAACATGAAGATATTAAGCTAACTTATCTGCTAGAAATCGCCCACCATCAGTGTGCGGTAGGTGAGAGATGTACACTATTCACTCAACCCACCTATATTATCTTTGTCTTGGCAGCGGAGAGCTTTGGAGTCAATCAGAAACCAATCTTTGAAGTTAGAACCGCGTATCCTTTGTACGTTGATGATGCACCAACCGAAACCATTTCTGAGGACCAGTTCAAAGAATTTAAAGATACGCTAGGTAACACCAAGGCGCTTAAATTCACCAAAAGCGGTATCACTTATGCGCTGGTCAATAGTGGAAAAATCCCCATCTATAAAAAATATCTGGTGGAGCGATAGTTAACCACAAGGGGAATTGTCATCCACAGCTTTTGCGTTAAGATTCACTCCAGCAGTTTGCAAGGGAGATTTTAAGTATAGTTTCGAGTGGAGCAATTATATTCCGGATGATGATCCCGCTTCAACTGCCACGAGAAAAGAAAATTTTTTGGCCGGAGTGTGTGGAAACCAAGCAACCGTACTTAGAATTCCCGATCGATTGGCAATTCTTCGGAGCTTCCTTGTATTATTCCTGTTTGAATTATCCCTGGGTGGAGAAGTTGTTGTTTTATATTTTCAATCAATTTATTTATATCTTGACCTTTGTAAAGTACCCCATCTTTCGGCCGAGCGTTTTTGCACACAGTGTCATTGCTGATACTATCTGCGATTATGTCGAATGATTTCTTTCTGCGTTTATCTGTCAGATTATCAAAGCTTTCTTCGAAAATTTCTCCTGGTTTTTCATTAACTGAAGAATTTCCTGCAAAAGATGATACTAAGTCCGATAATTTACTACTATCTCCATGCTCCAAATATGAAAAATACTGACTTATAATTTCCCGCGTACTTTCAAAATCATTTTGGCGTATTTCTTCAGGGGTATGGCCGCCTAATGATTCAATTTTCATACACAATTCCCCAGAAAAATTCTTCTTGGTGTTATCAAAAGATGCTTTACCCTTAATATATAACGCGGCCATTAGTTCAGCTAAAGGAACAGTAGTAGTTAGTCGCTTTTCATTTGCAATTTCTCCATTGAAAATTACACTGCTAACACTTTCATCGCGATTAAGGATCAATACCGGTGAATTTTGGTGGCCAACATCAGTGGGTGTAATTCCGGTGGATAAATATATATTGCAGTCCCTTGCTATTAACTGAGCTTTACCATCAACCGCTGGCACATAATATCTTGATGGATGAGTTTTTCTGTACTCTCCATAGGAATCATAGTCCAAATATTCTTGTCCGGTGTTATACGCGTACTCCTTCTTCTGATTTTCAAACCACTTTTTTAGACCATCAATGTAAGGATTAACAATATCCAGCAGTTCAGGATCATTCTCATTTTGGAATATTGGACTAGCGCTTATGGATGGGTCGGGATTAACGAGAAAATGTTTAAGCGCGCTGCTGAATTCATCGGGATTGCCGCAATTAGTTTCAAAAAGATCGATCAAACGATGCTGGACGTCGATAATTTCATACCAATTTTTCTCTATACGATCCATGAATTTGAAATTTTTATTCTGATAGATTTTCCAAATCAATTTATAGATCTCTCCATGATTATATTTAAAAGGGTCATTAGCATCGACGCCGCCTCTTATATATCCTCGATGAATACGAACGTCCATTAATCTTAGTTTACCAACAAAAATATTATACCAATCTGCTAGTGAGGGGATACTATGTCCGCCGGCGGCGGCAATTTTTTGTAAAATATTTCTATCAACATTGTCAATTTTTTTCAATCCTCCAGAGCGTGAATTAATGATTTTTTCACCAAGTTGCGATGTAACCCACCTGCGAATTTCTGGTAAATTATTTCCGCTTAGCTCTAATGATTGATATTTACCATCTAGGTATCTGTAGGAATACATTTTCTCCTGACCATGGAGTAAAATAATTGGAAACATATTGTGTTTAAAATTATTGTCTGCGGATAATCTGTTAACTGTCGCTGGGATATATTCTAAATAGATATCAAAATTTTCAGCAGTGGAAGTTTTTGCCTTTAATAAATAATTCCTTAGTTCTTTGGTGAAATAATAGAGATGGCCATCATCCGACTGCCATTCCAATCCGTAGGGGAAGTATGACAAGTTATTCGGATCACGAGTAGAATTATGATCTGTGGCGGTAGCTTTAAATTGTTCAATTAGTGATAAAATCTCTTCTCGCCGGATTTCAAAAGCTTCATCTTGATTAATGTACTGCTCCAGATTATCCGTATTTACTTTACCAGATTCAATATTTTTAACCACCGGGGATGCTAAAAATCGCTCTCTGGCAACTTCATAAATCAGAGGTAAATTATTCTGAGAATGAACCTTAAGTTCGCTATATACTTGTTTTTTATTTT
>JADGBS010000026.1:24346-27889 GCA_015231325.1 Oligoflexia bacterium
CGTTATCAGGAAAATTGGAGTCAATCCATTCGATCAAAGCGTTAGCGTATATTTTTTCAGCAAATTTGGGATTGGTCATTACTGCTGAAACCAATGCAAATCCGGTTATGAACTGACGATCTTCAGTGACGGTTTTATCAAAAGCATCGGCACCTCCCTGACTCAATAGTCCATTAGCACTCAGCAGCCAACTTGCAAACTTAGGATTATTAATCCGTTCCCGGTCTTCTTTCTGCCTAGAGAGTTGTTCACTGATCGCACTTTGTTCCTGTTGTGAAACAAGTATAAAATAGAATTCGCCAGTGCCCTTATCTTTAATAACTAAAATACCGTAGGCCTTTCTTGCATTTAAAATATCCCCATCTTCTAGAAACACTTTAGTGAAATTACCAGTAGCGAGAATATTTTTGTTTTTTCCATTACTAGTAATCATCGTCAAGAAAGCATTTTTATTTTCTAATTTCTCAACTGGTCTAATAAACATTGAGGATTCGCTAAGACCTCCTGTAAGTGCATTAAATTGGTTCGGTTCATTCAAATCAATATCCCAGGGTTTTTCTTCCCCAATAGATAAATCATTTCTGATGTCTTTCTCCTTTTCTTTTTCTTTCTCTTTTTCCTTCTCTTTCTCCTTCTCTTTTTCTTTCTCCTTCTCTTTCTCTTTTTCTTTCTCGGTTTCTGATGAAACTTCAATATTCAATTTTGACTGAGAATCTGCAAAATATACCGATGCAGGTAGTGCATGGTCATACGGAGACTCATCAATAATCGTCTGGAGTCTAGATGTCAGCGTAGATTGTTCGGCAATAACCTCTCGATAGCTCGATAAATCATTATTTTGTAACGCCACAAATTTCGCTAATTTATTATTTTTAACTCGTTTGAGAACAGAGTTAGTATCCGACAACATGCTATGAAATGCATAGTTTTCATAGATTTTATCATCTATACCTTTTACTAATAAATTATTTCTGAATTTTTTAAATATTGCAGCTCTTATGCCAAAGTCAGGAGTATCAATTAATTTTCTGAAAACTAATTCCTTAAGGTAAGCGTCCATTTCTTGGGTTTTACTACGAAATGAATTATCCGCCCGTTTTTCCATATCCTTAATTTCGCTGTACAAAATTATGTCATCGGCCAAAAGATTCGGATCATTTATGTTACTACGACTGTTTCTGCCACTACTGCCACTACTGCCACTACTGCCACTACTGCTGCTGCCACCATCGATTACGCCTTCGATTACTTTAGCAATCCCTGTGTTGGTTATAAAATAAACCCCCTGATACCCGTCGATCAATTTGCGCATTCTCATAACACCCTGTAAAATATCCCTAATTGTTGTCAAATCGGATACAGTAGCTATTGCCTGGGATAAAATTGGTTGTTTAATATCGGTGCCAGTGATATGTCTCTGGTCATCGAACGTAAAAAGATCTTTTGGTGAATAACCGGTGCGTTCTCGGATTTTGCTTTCACTACTTTCACCAACCTCGACGATTTTACCACTACTGTTTGTCCCCCCCTCTGTTTTGGTGTAGACAGATAATCTGTTTTGTTCATTAAAAAAGATTACGCCTTTAATTTTTTTATTAGATCCGCCCACGGCCGTGTAAATTTCTTCGGCCACTTCCAGATTGGTTTTGTCTTTTAATAAGGCACCAATATCTATAAATGCATGGATATCACTTCTCTGTTTTTCATCCATATCATGAGTAACCAAATTATAGTAGTCTATGAAAGAAGCGATACGTTGATTATTTTGGGGCAGAATTTTGACCGCCCTATTAATACGAGTGGTTTTTTCGGCATAACTGTCATGCAAGGAATTTATTACATCACCCAAGTTAAGATCTAGAAGTGAGGGATCTTTAACATTTGCAGTACCTGAATATCCAATAATGTATCTAAATAGGTTTCTTAAATCTTCAGAGGTACTATTGAGTTCTTCCAGGTGAAAACGATAGTTATTAATAATTGTATCTTCAAAAAAGGCCAAAATCAGTGGGATAATGGTTCCCTCGTCCCGATAACGAATAAATGAACTTTTAATTTTGTTAGCGATTTCGAGCTTTTCCCCATATGAGATTTTATTCAGGTCCAAGGTAGTTATATTAATGCCAAAATATTTATTAAATTGAGCAATGTATTTCTCCATCGTTTTTTCTGAACTATTATTTAAATATAATTTAAATTTTTCATACGAATATTTTATGAATTCATCAACAAATTCATCATGTAATCCTTTATAAAAATATGTGGCAAAAGATTTACAGATTGCTTCCCAGCGGTCAGAAACATGGGACCCTTCATTAGGTGTGTTGCTGGCCAGATAGGGGATAGCATACTTTATTTTATCAAAGTTTTTCTTGGATAATCCATAATGTTCATCAATATTTTTCTTGAAAACTTCAGGAAGTACGTCATTTATTATTTGTCTTGTAAGTGCGACCATATCTGCAAACTCTTTTAAGAATTTTTGTTCTTCCCAAGTTGGTGAGATATTGTTAATCGTTTTTCCTTGATGCATAAGTTGGATGATTTTGGGAACAGGCAATATTCTTGCTGCTAAATAATCAATAATTTCTTTACGATGTTGCAGGATTTCTGGTAATATTATCTCATCGATCGTATCGATATCTTCAGGGGCACTAAGATTATTATCCTTTTGAATTTCGTGCAATCGAATCAAGTATCTTTTGAAAATTTCCTCGCTCAGTACTGGTTTTACAAAATCTTCATATACACTAGGTCTCATTAGAGACTGTTGATTTTTCAGTAAATTGACTATATCCCGTACG
This sequence comes from Oligoflexia bacterium, assembly GCA_015231325.1. GTDB lineage: Bacteria > Bdellovibrionota > Bacteriovoracia > Bacteriovoracales > Bacteriovoracaceae > JADGAN01. The sequence continues at coordinate 27,151 of JADGBS010000026.1, forward strand.
CTCTTTCCCCAATACATAGTTTCTTCAGTATGATACCATATATTCTTTGTTTGCCCATCATAACTGGGGTAGATGTTTTTAGAAATTAAGATTTCAAAAATTTTGGAAATCAGTTTTACATATTTTGATTCGATTTTACCCGATTCTCTACCTATTGAAAAATTAACCTCTCTTTTAGGATCTAGAATCATATCTACTTCATCAATGGTTACTATCGAACGGGCAGTAATCATTTTTAATGTGTTCATCAATAGTAAGTTTCTCTCCATTAGTTCCGGATTATCCTCATCTTCTTTTATCTTATTTAGTTGGGCGTAGAATTCCAGTATCATGCACTGAATGCTTTCAGCAGTGGTGATTACGGATAGTCTATTTTTTATTGCGTTCATAATACTGAAATATAGTTGTCTTAAATTATCCAATGATGTTGAGTTTTCTGAACGATCAAAATGAATTATCAGCGTGTCTTGTTTAAAGATTCTTCTTGAATCATTTTTCATGTCTTCGGCATTGGTTTCAAATAGCGCCTTTGGAACCAATGTTAAGGATAGATGTTTACCATCGGCCTTTTTTCTGGCCATAATTACACCCAGAACTTTGGTTTTTCCACTACCCATCACCATCTGAGATATGTAGGAAAATTCATCATTTTGTTTGGTACCGATTTCATTTACTAGACGGTAAAGATCTGTTAATTTTTGAACTTGTTTTTTACGTAGCAAAATGTTTTGATAGCTTT
>JADGBS010000270.1:0-3278 GCA_015231325.1 Oligoflexia bacterium
CAATAAAACAGATATCAATAATGTTGTCTCTTCCACAAAACTCTTGAAAAGAGTCGAAATCTGAATCAAAAATTTTTTCCAGATGTGGATATAGGGAAAAAAGATGGTAGAGATCTTTTTGGATGCTCAGAATTGTTTGTAAAATTGGCCCAGCTTCTTCCACCGTACGCACGTTACTGTCTTCATCGGAAAGCGCGAAAGTCTTTAACAGATAATCTCTAATAGCGGGAAGATCCTTATCTAGATTTTCTAAATTAGCACCACTACTCATTTATTGGTTCTCTCCTTCTTTGTAAATTTTAATTTCTTCTGATTCTTATTCTGATTTACCGGAATTTAATCCGGCCCTCATGAGTAGAGCACCGATAGATGGTTCTTTTCCACGAAAATTTTTATAAAGTTCCATCGGATGCATAGTCCCTCCCTTGCTGAGGATGTTTTGCTTTAGCTGTTCTCCTAAATCTCGATTAAAGATGCCCTTTTCCAGAAAATATTCAAAAGCGTCGGCATCCAACACCTCTGCCCATTTATAACTATAGTAGCCAGAAGAATATCCCCCGCTAAATATATGGGAAAAAGCACAACTGATATTAGAACCTTCTACTAAAGGAAGCAACTGAGTTGCTGCAATGGCCTGTTGTTCAAATTTATCTATATCGTCTGATTCTATAGAAAATTCTTTATCCTGAGCATGCCATGCGAGATCTAATAATCCAAATGTAATCTGCCTCAGTGTACTATAACCTTGATGGAATTGCATCGATGCTTTGATTTTTTCAATATATTCGTTGGGAATAGGGTTTCCGGTACGATAATCCTTTGCAAACAAGTCTAATGACTCTTTTTCATATACCCAATTCTCCATTAATTGTGAGGGCAATTCGACAAAGTCCCAGAAGACATTAGTGCCAGAGAGTTGTCGGTAATGACATTGGGAAAAAAGTCCGTGGAGTGCATGTCCAAACTCATGAAAGAGAGTGGCCACCTCATTTAGTGAAAGCAGGGCCGGACGGGTGTCAGTCGGTCTGCCAAAATTGCAGACAATCCCCACATGCGGGCGATGATCGGTGGCGGTATGTTGATCATAATATTGTTCCTGTAAGTTTAACATCCAAGCACCACTGCGTTTCTGTGTTCGAGGAAAAAAATCCATGTAGAGCAAACCCACAAATTTTCTGACGGAGTCCCCTGTGGATACTGCATATACCTTAACTTCTGGATGATAGAGAGGAACGTTGTTGACCTCTTCGAACTCCAAGGAGTAGAGTTTATTTGCAACTGCAAAGACTCCTGCGACTACTTTTTCGAGTTGAAAATAAGGGCGGAGTATCTCATCGTCGATGTTAAATTTCTCCATCTTTAATTTTTCTGCATAGAATGCATAGTCCCAAGGCATCAATTCTTGTTGTGCCCCTGGTTGCGGCGTCTGTTGTGGCGTCTGTTGTGACTTCTGATGTAATGCTTTCATTTCTGCGATTTCGCGTTCGGCGAAGGGACGTGCTTTTTGCAAAAGTGAGTGCAAGAAATTTTGCACGGTTTCAACTTGATTTGCCATTCTCCTTTCTAGAACGAAGTGGGCATGTGATGGATATCCTAGAAGTTTAGCACGCTGCTGTCTCAATCGGGCGATTTCAAGAACAATTGCACGATTGTCATGGTTTTCTTTCATGAATGATCGAGAGGTATAAGCGCGGTAAAGCCTTTCTCTTAATATTCTATTTTCCGCATATTTCATAAAGGGAATATAACTATGTAAGTCTAGAGTAAAGACATACCCGTTTTTAATTTCGTCTTTATTTCCGTCTTTATTTCCGTCTTTATGCCGAGCGGTAGCAGCAATTTCAGCGTCCTCAATCACACTATCAGGCAAACCCTTTAACGCTTCAGAAGCTTCAGCAGGGGTTATTTCTAATACATAATTGTGGGTTGCTTTGAGAATGTTGTCACTAAAAAGCAGCGATAATTCTGAAAGCTTTTCGTCAATTTTTCTCAATTTCTCCTTTTCAGGAACAGAAAGCAATGCTCCATTGCGGACAAAATCGCTGTGATATTCTTCGGTTAACTTAAGCGCTTCACCATTTAGTCCTGTTTCTTCTCTCTCGTCCCATACGGTCTTAATTTTGCTAAACAGTTCTTCATCCAGGAGTACATCATTTGCAAAATTGCTTAGCAAAGGAGATATTTTTTTAGCAAGATTTCTAATTTCATCACTAGAGTGCACCCCATGCAGATGAAAAAATATATTTTTTGTCTGTTCAAGGGTGCCAGAGCTTTCTGCTAAGGCCGCTACGGTATTTTCAAATGTAGGCCGTGCTGAATCTTTCTTTATGGCATTCAACTTGTCTTTAGCTTCGCGAATTGCTGATTCTATTGCCGGCAAGAAATGCTCATTTTTGATAAGGTCAAAGGGAACAGCGCCAAAAGGTGCGCAAAAAGACATCAGTAGGGGATTATTATTGTTGTTATTTTTATTTTTCATGTTGTTATTGTAATATCGTTTGTTTTAATTGGTATAATTTTTCCATTGCCTGTAGAGGGGTAATGGACATGATATCGATTTTTTTTATCTCAGCTATCATCTCTCTCATCTCTTTCATTTCTATCATTTCTTTTGTTTCCTCATATTCCTCATATTCCTTATATTTCTCCGTAATTGGAATATTACGATAGTCGTGTTGCGGTCTTTGTGACTCCATGTTGCTCTCTTTTTCTTCGAATTGTTGCAAGATATATTCGGCACGTTGGAGCAATAGACGTGGCATTCCTGCTAGTTTGGCCACATAAATTCCATAACTATCCTCAGTACCTCGCTCTAAAAGACGATACAAGAAGCGTACCTCTCCTTCTACTACGGAGGTTTCTACAGAAAAATTTTTGGCCGCAGGTAGTTCACCCACAACTTTTATTAATTCTTGATAGTGGGTGGAAAACAGGGTGATTGCTCGTACCTTTGACACCAAATATTCTACTAATGCCCAGGCGATACTTAATCCGTCATAGGTAGATGTACCCCGACCTACTTCATCAATTATAATTAGTGAGTGTTCAGTAGCATGACGCAGTATTTCGGCGGTCTCTGACATTTCTACCATAAAAGTTGACTGTCCCCTAATTATATCATCGTTAGCACCTAGTCTTCCGAAAAGACGATCGCAAAGACCCAATTGAGCGCTGCTGGCCGGAACAAAGCTTCCGAGTTGTGCCAGAAATTGAATAATCGCGACCTCTCTCATAACGGTGGTTTTTCCGGCCATATTCGGACCAGTAATAAGTCCAAA
>JADGBS010000270.1:3327-4841 GCA_015231325.1 Oligoflexia bacterium
TTTAATTTATCTTTTATCAATGGATGCCAACCACCAACGATATTTAAAATTTTTTCGTGAGCATTTATCTCAGGCACAATCTCGGGCACAATCTCAGGCATAACGAAATTTTCTTGGAAGGCCACCCAAGCAAAACTTTGTAAAACATCGAGCATGGCGATGACTTGCGAAAGCAGGGTTAATGCTGGTGCTGATTCTCTCACTTTGGCGATAACTTCTTGAAAAATATTTTTTTCCAACTCCTGAAGGTTTTCCTTAGCGGTAAGAATCTCTTTTTCAAAGAAGAGTAATTCTTTGGTGACGAATCTTTCTGAATTTACCAGCGTCTGTTTACGTTCGAACTCTGGAGGGACTTTCGCTAAGTGTGATTTAGATATTTCGATGTAATATCCGCTAATATTATTATTACGTACTTTTAAATTATAAATTTTGGTTTTTTCTCTATAATTATTCTCTAGATCCAGTATCTTGTCGCTGGAATTGGTACTTAGATCATGCAAATGATCCCTTTCCTTATTTGTCCCCGCGTTGATTAAATTACCATTTTCTAAACTTGCGCCGATTTCGTTATTGATAAATTTTATAATGGTGTCCGCCAAGTGATTCAATGGCAGTTCTTTTGTTTTTATAAGATTTATAAGATTTGAAGGAACGCACTCCTCGATTTTTTTATAGGTTTTTATGGAGAGTGCTAGGTTAATGAGATCTTGGGAATTAATCTTATTAGTTGATATTTTGGCCATTATGCGATCCAGATCGCGAACGGATTCTAGTTCTGAACGTAAATGTTTGAGTGAGTCACTATCTTTCAACAATTGAGAAACCATTTGCTGGCGTTCAGTAATTTTTTTTACATCCCTTAGGGGGGCAATAAATAGACTTTTTAGCCTACGTGCCCCCATAGCGGTTTTAGTTCGGTCCATAAACCCTAATAAAGAGTCTGTGTAGTTTTGACGACTTTTAGGTAGTATTTCTAAACCAATAAGGGTATTAACCGTAACCTTCATTTTCCCCTGGTCACTTTCCAAGCGGAATGGGCGAAGGTGAGATAGTATTGTAATGTTTTGAGTAGAACAGATGTAGAATGCTAACGCTGAAATTGGGGCCAAAATTTGGGGTTCAGCAGCAATTATTTTATCTTGTTGATAGTTTGGTATCAGTTTGTTGATATAGGTGTGGGTGTGCTGTGGTGAAAAATATTCGCTAGCAATAAAATTTTTTAAAATCTGTTCTCTTTTCAGATAATTTTTGAGTTCTGGGAAATGTTCAAGTTGTCCAGGAAAAAAGATGACTTCTTTCGGTGCAAAAAGATTCAATTTATGTATTATTTCCTCTTGATAATTTTCTTTATCACCTATTTTATATCCGATTTTATATCCAACAAAATCTCCACTAGCACCACCAACGCCACCAGCACCCTTTCCACTAAAACCCTTTTCTAAGGTCAACACTCGGGCATTTAAAAAAAGGGAGGGTTTTTCTACGTCTCTTAGATAATAGTAAGCACGATAAAA
>JADGBS010000271.1 GCA_015231325.1 Oligoflexia bacterium
ACGCTAGAATTACATCACTAATAGAAAAGCTCAAAGAAAAGTATCCCTTAGATAATTTAGACAACATTTGGGGCGCACTAAAAGAAAAAAGTGAAGAAGCATTGGTAATTAAAATCCTAAACTTTAATCAAACGGTTATTGCCGCCACCGAAAATAATCGCCCATCTCTGCTCTGTACTTATCTTTATGAATTGTGTAAACTTTACAATAATTTTTATGCCGAATGTTCAGTGGCCTACGCCGAGAATAACCAAATAGGCACCGCTCGCCTGGCGCTCTCTCTCTGCGTTAAAAAAGTATTGAAACAGGGATTGGAGCTTTTGGGTATTCCTGCCCCCAATAGAATGTAACGACATTTATATTAATTCATGAAAACATTATTGTATTTTTTAATAACTACAATTATTCAGTTCACCACCCCATCAATATACGTATACGCAAAACTTGCAACCATCCATTTGGATCAACAAAAAAATTGCCTTACCTCCCCTGTTTATGAATACTATTTTCATCCACAAAATCATCTTTTAATCAAAAAACTCTACTACCTGAATAAATTAATTATTGACGAGGGTCAATTGCTACTGCATCTAAATCTCAAAAATTTTTTCACATTGAATATTGACGAAGACGATATCAAGTCAACAGTAAACTCTATCAACCTGGCAACAACCCAAGTAAAAGAAGATATTAGTTTTTTTTATCAGCTGCTATTTTTTAAAATTCCTCTTAAGATGGATACATCCCTAACCTTCTCTCCGCGACAAGCACACTTACCAATGAAGATTTCTGCACCGGCAACCGCTGAAAAATATCTTCACGTTGGCAGTGGAATTTTATACTCATGGAACGACCATAAACAACTATTGAATTTCATATCTCCTTCATCTTCCTCGTCCCAAGTTGCTATCGCCGATGCAGATCCCCAACTTATAAAGAAGGGTACTAGCGAATTAGCGAAAATTGGGAAAAAAAATTGTGATAATTCCAGTGCAATATGTACTTTTACCCTTCAAGCGAAAGTCGATGAACAAACGAGCGCAGAAGTCACAGTCACTATTCCTGTTGCAATAGTTGAACAAGGTTTTTTCCCTCTACTAGTTCGCGATACCCAGAAATTCCAACAGGAATTATTTGGTATCACCAGACCAGCAGCATCCCGGATGGGGATGTATTTCGAGGCATCAGGCCTACAAAAGGGTGATTTTATCATCGATTATTGGATAACATTGAAGTGATTCTTAAGAGCTGGCCATGTCAGCAGGGCTAACTCTTTATAATCCCAATCACTAGTGCTGGTATCCACAACAGTGCATAGGGGATCGTAAATATAAATAATTCGGTTGATATAAAATAGCTTTGAATATAAGTATAAACAACTACCACTAGCGTCAGTAAATTCAAAATTTTTATTTTCCATTCAGACTTTAAAAACACTTCCTTTTTCTTGCGATTAGTTTTGGGTGTAAGAAACCAAACGTATTTCTTACTAACAAAACCTTTTATATTGGCAAAGAAATAGGTATGGATTACAGATAATGATATCCAGCAAGTGGGTAGTATATAGGGCAAATTACTCCATTCGCGCTTTCTAACCAAGGATACAATCAAAGGTAAAATTGAACCAAATAAAATTACCAACATTACGATCGCAATAAAAAAGGTAAGCTGTCCATAAAATGGCGTAGAAAGATATTGAAATTGAAATTGCTTTTCTAATCCTAGACTTTCTCTGAATTGATACAACAACGAAAACGTCAGAGAAACAATCAACGAAATTTCCGTAGGAATTGCGGCAGTAAAATAAATATTTTGTCGCAAAAGACCACACTTTTTTTTAAAACTCATCGTATCATTTTTAATTATCTTCCAAAAATAATCCTTAAAAGTTCTCGCTGAACCGATGGCCCAACGCTCTTGTTGACGGCGATATGCCCTGTAGTTTGGTGGAACCTCTCCAATGTTTTGAACATCTTCAAGATATACTCCTTTGTAACCATTAAGATACAGACGATTAGATAAATCGATATCTTCTGTCAAATGCCCAGTCTGAAAACCACCTACTGAGTTCACACACGCCAACTTAAACAAGGCACAACAACCAGAGAAAAGAATCATGTCTCCAAAACTTTGGCGACCTGGTAGATCAGTGAGGTAACAGGCCTCTTCATTAATGGCAAAACAACGCTCAAAAAAATCTTTTTTCCCATAGTGACTTAGACGTTTAGTTTGCACAAAAGCAATTTTTTGATCAGCATTAATCACTTGCAAACAACGCTCGATCGCATCCGGTTGAGGATGCCAATCAGCATCTAAAAGATACATATACTCAAAGGCATTCGCCTCCAAATACGGCGCCATGGACTTTAAATTTCCTGCTTTAAATCCAACATTTTTTGATCGATGAAATAAAACAAAATCTCCGGCATCATAAACGTCTATCTTCCCGTCAGCATCGCTTCCACTTTCAAGATAATCTCGCGTTTCTGATACACCAGCATTCTTATGCCACTGATCCTGAACCACCTTTTTTAATAGAGAAACAGTCTCCTCGTCATCAGAATCATCACCAACAATAATGGTTTTACGAGGGTAAGTCAGCTTTTTACAGGCATTGATTGTGTCCAACAATACCTCTCTCTCATTAAAAGACACAATCACTACTGCTACTTTAGGAAATTGATTAACTGATTGATTAACTGATTGATTTACCGATTGAACGCTAGAATCCTGCTGGCAGTTGTTCAGCAATCTTTTTATCTGTGGATTCAGTAGGGAATAGAAAGAGTAAAGATAATTATAACCGCCAAGAAACGCAAAATATAACAAGAGAAATATAATTATCAAAAATAACAAACCAAAAAATATATGCATGTTTAACACAACAGAGAATGGAGGTACCTGCTGAATTCTGCGGAAAAGACATCCTCACCTGCAGACCCTGCATTTATTGGAACAGACTGATGACGCTTGCGCAAATATTCTGCCGAAGGCAATGATAAATCAAACACACTCTTATCAGAAAAATCCTGACTAGTATCCGCAATATAGGGGATCAAAAAATCCAACCGGAGCTCATCGCCCTCTATGAATTCTTTCCAAAAATCATCTCCTGCCGCCAAAACTTGATAGGCCTCTCTAATCTGCATCGCCTTTTCCGGAAAAACTTCCGGAGGGTAACGTCGCATCATTTTCAAATACACCCGCAAAAGCTCATCATGATCAATGATCTCAGTATTTGTTCTCAGTAACTTGATAGCATCTTCTTTTGTCAGCATATAAAAATTACTCCGATTACTCCAATTACTCCAATTACTCTACAATCTCCCAGAGTACTCCCTTTTTACGTTGGAGATGTCTTTTCAATGACAATTTCTCTCGATCAATGAATAACTTAAAAAACTTATCGCTTGAAAAAATATTTGCTACTTCTCCCTTCGGTCCATCGAAGAAAAGCAGCTGATTACAAACCTTTTTAAATAACGAACGCGGCACAGTTTGCGATCCTTGCTGCATGATATCAACAAATTCTTTAGTCTTCCCCAAAATACGCTCAATTAGTTTGAGATTCAAATTATCCCCTCGCTTTTTGGCGATAAATACTGTTATAAGAGAGAGCAAATCCGCCAGCTGCTGCAAATTGGAAGTGGCACTAATCGTCTTTAAAAGAAAAACCTCTATCAACAACAGGCCAGTTCCAATAATCTCGCCATCAACATACATTTTTCCGATGTAATCAATGCCCAAAGACCACCCCTGAAGAAAAGCATCTTGTTGATTATCATGATTAACATTAACATTCACGTTCATGTTCATGTTCACGTTCTTAATAGGCCCAAGAATGGCATTTTGAAAAAGACGAATAAAAATCCAACGAGCTTTATTTTTATTTTCGTTAGCAGCAAGTATAGTACTGTTGTTAGCATCGCCGATGAGAACAGTTTGATCCCATTTCGTAGCGGGCAAGGTAAAATATTTATAAAAACAAAAGAAAAAATCCAGTATCAATGACAACTCAGCGGCATGCATCGCCCCATTAACCATTTTGCTATCTCGACACCGAAACATACCGGTAAACATCGCCTCAATCAACCGGCAATGAAAAGTCTCTCTTTGCGCAGAAGAAAGCGGCCGATAGAACAGATCAGACATTTCTTTTAATTGGGACTTGTCGCTATAATACAACGGAATGACATCCAATATAAGTTTTAAATCCACATCATCCCATGAATAAATTTTTTTTATCTTTCCGCGCAAATAGTTTAATTTTTCACTATCCCCACGCATAAAAGACCCAAGATGGTATAAAAAATTAACTCGATAGTCTTGAGGAAAATCCTGCTCAAATTCATCCAAAATCGAGGACGTTACTAAGCATTGATCAAACAGAGGAAGCAGTTGGCGTAAAAAAAAAGAGAGCAACCTATATCTAATCTTTAATGACCTGAATTTATCATCGCCAGTCTTCGACATCTGATATACGCGACAAAAGATATCAATTATCTCCTGCTTCAACATAGCATGGTATTTTTCACCATAATATTCCAGCGCGCACGAAAGACTACCAAGATAAATTCTCATCTTGGCAATTTCCCATTTTAAAGACTCGTCGAACGGCAGATCTGTCAGTCTTTTTTGTAACATCGAAATCGCCATAATTCCGCTCTTTTTCAAAAACAAAGGCGAACAATACTGCGGTATCACTGACGGCGGAAGATAGGGAAGGGGCTCTAATTTTAAGATAATCCTGCTAATTTGAGGATATAATCGATACCACTGCTGATAACAGCAAGC
>JADGBS010000272.1 GCA_015231325.1 Oligoflexia bacterium
TGGAAGAAGTAGTACGAATCGTTAATGCCCAAAGGTCCGCGCTTTACTTAGTTAATCCTGAAAGTAATGAGCTAGAAGCAACTGCTTCGGTGGGTGTAGATAAAAAACTGTTAAAATTTGATTATAGAAAAGGCCTTGCTGGACAAGTTTTTACCAGCGGAATATCGATGAACGTTGGGGATCAAAGTGAGGATAATCGAGTTAGTACAGAGTTCGACGAGATTATCGGTGTAAAAACGCGTTCGGTGATTTGTAATCCAATTACCAATCGTGAGGAAAAAATCATTGGAGTAATAGAGGTTGTAAATAAGCGTAGTGAAGACCACTTTTCAGTAGAGGATGAAAAGATCATGAAGGTGGTTGCGCTAGTTTTTTCCTCAGTGTTTCATAACTATAATCCTATTTCTAGCGAGTCAATTATTAGGAAGTTTAGTGCCCCCACCGATCGTCAACATGTGATCATTGGGAGATCTAAGCACATCGCCAATCTTCGAAATTCGATAGTAAAATTAAAAGATATTGACACCCCTGTTTATATTCACGGTGAACCGGGCACGGGAAAGGCGTTGCTGGGAAGAGTATTGCACGTGGAAGGGAAACGTGGCCTGAAGGTATTTGACGAGGTTCAATGCGGGGGAGAAGCAGAGAATATACTGGATCAGATGTTGTTTGGGTCTTCTGCTGATGGTACAGAAGTGACCATTGGAAAGTTAGAACGTTGTGATGGGGGAACGCTGCTGTTCAGAGAAATACATCTGCTGCCCTTTATTATTCAGAGAAAATTACTTGAGGTTTTGTCTAGCGGAAAGTTGCCGCAGTGGAAGGGGAAAGAGGAATTTGCACAGAAGAATCTCGATGTGCGAGTGGTGGCCACCTCGTGTAAGTGTTTGGACAAAATGGTGGTGGAAGGTCGTTTTAATCGTGCGCTGTATGATTACCTCGCCAAGTCTTTTGTAGTAGTCCCCCCCCTACGAAAACGTGAAGATGATATCAAAGAGTTAATTACCCACTTTATAAAGATGGAGTGTAAAAAACAAGGTTTTTTAATTAAGACCCTGGCACCATCTGTATTAAAGAATTTGTTGGAGTATGAGTGGCCAGGAAATATCCGTGAGCTACGTGCTTGCATCGAAAGAATAGTGCTTTATAATCCTAAAAATCACGTTATTACTAGTTTGGGTGGTAATTTGGCAACTCCTGTATTGGAAGAGAGGATGGGTGGAGGACACTTTTTCGACGAAATACCACATGCCAGTGATTCCAGCATAGTTCTAAAAGATCGGATGGCCTTAATTGAAAGACATATTATTTTAGGAGAAATCCGCCGTCATAATGGCAATAAGTCGCGGGCAGCTCGAGAGATGGGTATCAGCCGAGAAGCACTAAGGAAGAAGATGATGCTCAGCAATGACATCATGGAGGCCTTGGATGGCTACAAGGCCCAACAACAAAAAAACAAAGACAAAGAGAAAAAGGCCGCATAAACAAAAAGGCCGCATAAAGTCCCGCGTAAATTCAAATACTATCCGGTTGGTACTTCATAAAAATGCTGCGGGCATGAGGTGCCATCCGAAATTCAGCTAAATAGATTCCTTGCCATTTACCAATAATCAATTCTTTGTTTTCAACAATAATCGCCAAGTGCTGCTGTAAAAGCATTGACTTGATGTGGGATGGGGAGTCGTCTTCACCTTCATCTAGATGTTTTATGAATGGTAGCCCACTAGGAACCAAGTGTTTTAGAAATCGTTCTTGGTCCCCCTTAGCAGAGGGGTCAAATGATTCTCCAATAGTGAGCGCACAGCTGGTATGAGCAATCATCAAATGGAGTACTCCGGCAGTGGATTGAGGAAATGTTGTTTTCAGTATTTGCTGCAAATTTTCCTCGACCAATTTGGTGATGGAATAAAATTTTTCGCCTTGTGTTTTGATAGTTAAGGTGTGATATTTAGACATAAACTTGGATGCTCCATTAAGTATTAAATGTGAATAGTGATGTAATAGTATATAGAGTATTTAACTCGAAAATATTGTTTTTTTAAGCAAATTTTCGGTATTTGGTGTACCGTACCGCGCGTGAGGAACGATGAATAAAAGGGTTTTGTTTGGAACTGACGGTGTACGAGGGAAGGCGAATATTTATCCAATGACCGGGGAGATGACTTTTTCCTTGGGACGTGCAGTGACCTCCTACTTTCAAAAATTAAAAAAAAATTATCGACCGTTGATTGTGATTGGCAAAGACACACGGCTTAGCTGTTATATGCTAGAACAGGCATTCTCCGCTGGGGTTTGTGCTCAGGGCGGTAGAGGTATATTAACTGGGCCTTTACCGACGCCTGGTGTCGCTTTTTTGGTAGAGTCAATGCGTGCTGATGCAGGAGTGATGATTTCCGCATCTCATAATGAGTATTGGGATAATGGTATTAAGATTTTCGATAACCATGGACACAAGCTTCCAGATGAAGTGGAGTCAGAGTTGGAGGCGATGGTGCTTAATCCGAGTATCATTGAGACCAAGGTGGACGCTGAATTAGGTTCAACAAAGCGCCTAGATGAAGTAATGGGGCGATATATTGTTCACGCTAAGTCCGCTTTTGCTCCAGAGAAGAGCTTAGAAGGGATGCGCTTGGTTGTCGATTGTGCACATGGTGCAAGTTATAAAGTTGCCCCCATGATCTTTTCGGAATTGGGTGCTGAGGTGTTGGTACTGGGGGCGGCCCCTAATGGCATTAATATCAATGATCATGCTGGGGCCATGTTCCCAGAGGCATGTGCGGATAAAGTAGTGCGCTATCGTGCCGATTTAGGGATATGTCTTGATGGGGATGCCGATCGGGTGGTGTTAGTGGATCATCGTGGGAACGTGATCAATGGGGATAAAGTCATCGGGGTGTGTGCTAGATTTTTACGCGATAAGGGTGAATTACTAGACGGTGCCGAAGTGGTGGGCACCATTATGAGTAATCTGGGTTTGGAGCACTATTTACGTGGGATCAAGCTGAATTTTATTCGGACCAAGGTTGGCGATCGTTATATTATTGAGCAGATGTTGACTAGTGGTGCGATATTTGGAGGGGAACCTTCAGGGCATATGCTATTTCGTAACCATTCAACTACCGGTGATGGAATAGTTTCGGCGTTAAAAGTAATTGAGTGTATCTTGTATTACGGACGCACGCTGGCAGAGCTGGCGCAAGAGGTGATTTTGTATCCGCAGATATTGAAAAATGTAACCATCAAAAATCGCCGTCCTCTGGAATCAGTAACTCGGGTGGTAGATGCTAGAAACCGTGCCGAGCAAGAGTTAGCGGGAAAGGGACGAATCGTTTTGCGTTACTCGGGAACTAGTTCGTTAGTACGAGTAATGGTTGAGGGGGAGGAATATGATTCGGTTTTTAGGATTAGTAATGAGTTAGAACAGGTTATAACCGAAGAGTTGACCTAAGCGTTGACCTAAAGAAAGAGTGAGAGAGCGAGTTTATGAAAGTTAGATTGGGTGTAAATATTGATCATGTCGCTACTTTGCGTCAACAACGAGGGGAAGAGTACCCCAGCGTAGTAGAGGCAGCGCGAATATGTTTACGAGAAGGAGCAGATCAGATTACTATTCATTTGCGGGAAGATCGTCGACATATTCAAGATACAGATGTAGATGCGGTGAGGTTGGTAACCCGAGAGTTTGGGGGTGGACATCTTTTGAATCTAGAGATGGGGTGCAATGATGATATCACCAAAGTGGCGATCGCAAGTAAACCAGATTGGGTTTGCTTGGTTCCCGAAAACAGGGAAGAAAAGACCACCGAGGGAGGGCTGAATCTTTTGGATGCGGCCATCTATGAGAAAGTGAAGGATACTTGTCGTAAGTTGCGACAAGGAGTTTTGGATATTAAAATTTCGTTATTTTTAGAACCATCTTTGGCCGTTTTGCAACATGCTCAGTCGCTTCCTGTTGATGCAGTAGAAATTCATACTGGCGGATATGCCCGTTCGTTTCTTAACAACGAAAATTTAAACCCATTTTTTTTACAGTTTGAAGAAGCAAAAAATTTTTTGCAACAGCACAGCTTGGGTTGTCATGCAGGACATGGTTTGACTTTGGATAGCACTAAGATGCTTTTGAGTAAAGGATACTTTGAAGAGTACAATATTGGTCATTGGATTATCTGTGAGGCAGTGTTTTCTGGCCTGCGTTACGTGGTGTCTAATTTGAGACAAACCTTTGATCAGTAGAGGGTATCCCTATGACTTGTCTTTATCGTCGAGTAGTCAATGTGCCCCAGATGCGAGAAGTCGAACGTGTTGCTTGTGAACGTTATGGGCTAACAGAATCATTGATTATTGAAAATGTGGGAGTAGAAGGCGCTTGGTTTATTCAGCAGCGATTATCTGAGCTGCCACCACTTCCACATCGGCGACGAATTAAAATTCTCGCGTTGATAGGTAAGGGAAATAACGGAGCAGATGCTTTGTCGATTGCGCGACAGCTACTGATTCATGGATGCGGGATAAATAGTGATTATCTTACTGAAGTGGAAAAAGTGGAGATAGATGCCTGGTTGCTCTATGAGGAAGAGGATTCCTCTCCAGCATTAAAGCAGCAGATTGCCCTTGCACGTGCTTACGGTGTTAATATTTTACAGGCCCCTCGCAATTTTGGCCTGCCCTTGTCTCTTTCTAATGGTAGCGCTAAACTTGACGTTTTGTTGTTGTTAGATGGAATCTTGGGGACTGGATTGAAGGCCCCGTTGACGCCTTATTTGCAAGAGGTGATAGTAAAAATTA
>JADGBS010000273.1 GCA_015231325.1 Oligoflexia bacterium
CCAACGAGGGGGTTGTTTATTCACCTATGGATGGAACGGTGGCGCAACTTTTTCGCACAGGACATGCTTTAGGGATTATTTCGCCGCTAAATGGTGTTACCGTGAATTTGGAAATACTAATTCATGTGGGAATCGATACTGTGAAAATGGAGGGACGCGGCTTCAAAGCATTGGTAAAACAGGGAGATGTAGTTAAGCGCGGAGATCGTCTGATTGAATTTGATCTAGAATTGGTGCGAAAAGAGGCAAAGTCTATCATTACTCCTGTGGTTATTACCAATATGGCAACGATCAAAGGACTGATGTTAGGAGCAAAATTTAAAGCGCGAGGAACGCAAGGTGTTCAGGGAAGCAACGCGGTGGCCCAAAAAGGGGATGAGCTTTTATTGGTAGATTATTAATTAAGTGTATTAATAGCGTAGGGAGATTTAAAGAATGGAAAGAGTTGTGGAGATATTAAACGAAACTGGTTTGCATGCAAGACCGGCAGGGATTTTGGTGAAAGCGGCTTCGTCATTTAAAAGCAATATTGAAATTAAGACGGAAAAAGCGGTAGTAAATGCTAAATCCATCATGAGCGTGCTTAGTTTGGGTCTGACTAAGGGATCTAAAATCACGATAATAGCGCATGGTGAGGATGAAGAAATAGCGCTTAATTCTTTGGTTGCGTTGATTGAAAAGAAATTCGAACAATGAGCGCGAGGATTATCGCGATGAGTATCGCGATGAGTATCGCGATGAGTATTAAGACTATGAGGAGTATTTTATGTTAGAAGGTATTGTTGCTTCTCCTGGAGTGGCGTTGGCCAGGGCATTAGTGATAGCTCCTAGAGAGTTTGTTATTGAGAGAAAGACAATTACGGCAGAGAAAGTGGAATGGGAACAGCAGCGTTTTCTGCAGGCGGTCGAAAAGTCGAAGCGAGCGTTAGAGGAAATTTCCGAACACACTCGACTGAAAATTGGAGAGAAAGAGGCAGCAATTTTCGAAGCGCATTTGTTGCTACTTAGCGACCCGGAATTGATTAATAAAACTAAAGAGGAAATTTCTGGTTCATTGGTCAATGCGGAATATGCTTTTGATCACGTTAGTGCGGGTTTTGTTGCACTATTTGATGCCATGGAAGATGAATACATGCGAGAACGGGCACTTGATATACGAGACATCACGAAGAGGGTTCTTGGTAATCTATTGGGTGAACAACCGTTGGATCTCTCTTTATTAAGGGAGGAGACGGTGATAGTAGCGCATGATCTCACTCCGTCAGAATTTGCGACAATAGACAAAGAGCGATTGGTCGGAATTATTACTGAAATTGGAGGAAAAACTTCACATACCGCCATCATGGCAAATTCGTTAGAGATTGCCGCGGTTGTTGGTATAAACAATGCGACTGATAGGATAAAAAGTGGGGATTTTTTGGTTCTAAATGCTTTAGGTGATATTTTGGGTGATGCCTCGGCCAATCGCCAGAAAGGCAAGAAACAAGGTGAAGTACAAGGAGAGGTACATATCAATCCTGATCAGGATAAGATTAATTATTTTAAAAAACTGAAAAAACAGTATTCATCGCAGTTAAAGCAACTAGATTGTTTGAAGGGACTTTCCAGTCAAACGATTGATGGACATAAAGTACATATTGTCGCAAATATTGCTTCACTTGATGAAGTAAAGTCGGTACTCAATTATGATGGGGAAGGCGTCGGATTGTTTCGCACAGAATTTTTATATATGGGCAGAAGCAATTGGCCATCTGAAGAAGAGATGTTTAATCTCTATCGTACGGTATTGCAGGCGATGAATGTCAAAACTGCTGAAAGCATCGGCCAGAGAACTGTTATCATTCGTACACTTGATATTGGAGGAGATAAGGAATTACCTTATCTCAAGATCGACAAAGAGTTAAATCCATTTTTAGGGTTGCGGGCAGTTCGCCTCTGTCTTCAGCGCCCAGAGATTTTCAAACCTCAATTGCGGGCATTGTTGCGCGCCAGCGTCTATGGTCAACTAAAAATTATGTTTCCCATGATCTCTTCGTTGAAAGAATTTTTAGACGTTCGACAGATTTACGACAGTGTGAAGGGCGATCTAGAACGTGAGGGGTTGCCATATGACAAAAAAGTTCCCCTGGGAATTATGATAGAAATTCCTTCAGCAGCACTTATCAGTGATGTATTAGCGAAGCACGTGGATTTTTTTAGTATTGGCACTAATGATCTTATTCAGTACACCTGTGCGGTGGATCGTTTAAATCAAAATATTCACGATCTTTATGACCCATACCACCCGGCAGTATTACGGTTGATTCAAATGGTGATTCGCAATGGTCACCAGGAAGGTATCGAAGTGGGAATGTGTGGTTCCTTGGCCGGCAAACCAGAACTTATCCCCTTGCTTCTAGGATTGGGATTGGATGAATTTAGTATGTCCCCCTCTCAAATGCTACGTGCCAGACAAATTATTCGCTCAATCAATTATAGCGATTCCGTTAAAATTGCCGAGAGAGTGATGGAAATGTGTTCATCAATGAGTTCGTCTGAGGATATTGGTGCGTATCTACGTAACCTCAACTTCATGGAACCCTAATGATGTATCCATACTTTTCTAGGAGATACAACCAGGCATCGTCTGTAAGATAAAAATTTCTATCATCAGTACTACCAACATCTCGAGCTCCGGCAGGAGCAGGATCTGCTTTACGAAAGAAGTCATTAACGTGGCCATGGCCGTCATCATTAATATGATTGAAACCATTGGCCATAAAATTTTGCCACTGATCGACGAAACCTCCAGGTGGTGGTGCTGCTGCGCCGAGAAGACTTTCTTCTTTTTGTAAAAGGTCAGTTAAAAGTTGGTGATTTAATCTTAGTCCCATCTCATTTGGTGACCTGTATGACTGAATCCCGACTAACCCAGGGAATCTAATTGGGTCAAGGGTAAACGCAATTTCTCTGCTCCTTTTTAATATTTGCAACATACGATTTACGTCAAAGGCATCAAAATGTACTTGCGGAGCGAAATTATTTATAGCAATATCGTGCATGTCCCCCCCAACAAACCTAAGCCCACCATATGGAAATAGATCTCCTCCTAATAGAAATCTTTCTAAAACAGCATTGGCCCATAGCCTAGTTTCATTTGGCAAAGTGTATGCCATAAACCTCACGGTTGTTGCATTTCCTCTTAATCCAAAAGATAAGTGCATTTTTCTCTTTAGTCCTAGTGGTACTACAGTTTTATGCTCATCATGATTATGATTAATTACGTGATCAAGAGGATCTCCAGGAAATAGTAACTTATGTTTATCAATAAATTCCTCTCTGTACTGAATAAATAACTTGCTGAAAAATTTACCAAAGTGAACAGGTTCATTACTTTCATCCCCTAGTTCATTTTTTTCGACATCTGTAAGACTATCCCTAACCCCATCGATACATCGATTACCCACTTTATTATTGGCGAGTACGCCGATAGCGAACTTCCCTAAATCATTGGGGTCAGCTGATCCTAATTTAAAAGCTACCAGTCGTTTTATTCTTTTAAAAATGGCCTGTTGATCTGCTACTGCTGCTGTGTTTAGTGCCTGCGCATAATGACCATCCATATTTAAATTATAACTAATTGCGTCAGTGAAAGCGGTACGGTTGGGATCGAGTCCGAATATCGCTACTCTGGCGGCCTGAAGATCTGGGTCTGCCCCCATGCCCGCATCGACCAGCAGCGTTCTAATATCAGCTTTATCATGATTAGTAAGATCAGGGTAAAGAGAGTTGTAATCAATGTTATGTAAATGAAGATAAGGATCCTTAGATAGATAGTCAACGTTTACCTTGTAGTGCATAGTACCGAAAGTAGATATGCTAATCCTCTGCTTAATGTTAGCATGAATCCCGGGGGTTATTGTTCCGGTAATGTTTAATTCTAAATCTGCTAGAGTTGTCGCATTACGAATATCTATTTCACTAGGTTGTGGATGTAGATATTTTTGCTGATAAACAAAATTAGCATATGCCTTACAATCTTGTAGATTATCGACATCAGGTAGATAAGTGTGTCCGTCAGGGATTACCGCCGATAAATTATTGGGTATCACTACAGACACATCAACTTTGAAATTAAGTGTTACGCGTGGACTTGTTGTACAAAGAAGTTGCGTCCCTGAAACAAAAGTAACGTGCGTACAAGGGGTTGCGCCCAACAAAACGTGTGATCCAGGAAAAAAATTTGTTCCTTCGATAGTGATGTCAACATTTCCCGCAGAAGCACTTGTCGCCGGGTTTATTCTAGTGATTGTCGGTAGATTGCCTTTTTCATATTCAAATGCGTACCACAATGTATCATGATTGCCATCACCGTTAGTGACTTCCACGCTTACGAATTCTGTCCCCGTAGTATCCAGCGTATCGCCCGCCGTTGCATCCTTCGCCGGAGTATCACATGTAATACTGTTACCCAATGGATTGAGCACTACATTTGCGCAGGGCCGGCCGCCAATTATTACGTTAACAGGTGCTATGAAATTATTTCCATTTACGGTAATTCTTACGCTCCCATTTGAGGTTCCTCTGTTAGGGATAACGTTTGTTAAATTTATTATAGGTGCCAATGGTATAACAACCGCAGGATGTGCCATCGGAAGATGAATTGGTGGCGGTGGTGGTGGCGGCGGAATTATAGGAGGAGGCGGGGCCAGTGGTATAACAACTCGCGGAGTGACCGG
>JADGBS010000274.1:0-3572 GCA_015231325.1 Oligoflexia bacterium
CTAAGTCATGACAGAAGCGCAAAAAATCATTTAGACCATTGGTCTACATGGACGGCGCTGGTTACTCCGTATGATGAAAGTTACAATGTTGATTATGGTGCAATTGAAAATTTGTTGAAGTTGCAAGATGAAGCTAAAAATGGAGTTTTGCTGCTAGGGAGTACGGGTGAGTCGTTAGCGTTAAATATGGAGGAAAAAAAAGAGATCCTTAAATTGGCGCTGTCTTTAAAATTGTCTGTGCCGATTATGGTAGGGGTTGGAGGTATCCATCTGCCGGAAACCATGGCGTGGGTAGAATATTTAGAAAGTCTAAGCGTTGATGCGTATTTAATGGTAACACCGCTTTATGCAAAACCGGGTATGCTTGGTCAGGAGCAATGGTTTTCTTCTTTGATGAATAACGTGACCAGACCCTGTATGCTATATAACATTCCAGGTAGAACTGGATGCCCGTTGAATCCTCAGGTAGTTAAGGCCCTTTCAGAGCATCCGCGTTTTTGGGCAGTAAAAGAGGCCAGCGGTTCAATTAATGATTTTCAAAATTATCGATTTGCTGCACCGGAAATATCTTTCTATAGTGGAGATGACGCTTTGATGCCGCACTTTGCAATAGCGGGATCGAAGGGGTTAGTATCAGTAGCTTCAAACGTTTGGCCGAAAGAAACGAATCGCTATGTGCAATTATGTATCAAACAGACGACGCAAGGTATTTGGCCAACTTGGAAAATTGCATCTGATTCCCTCTTTACTACGAGCAATCCTGTTCCTGTCAAAGCACTTTTACATCATAAACAGTTGATAAAAACGCCTTTTGTAAGGTTTCCACTTTCGCATTTGGATTTGGACTCGAGAGCGAAGTTACTAACGGCAGAAGAAATGGTCGCTACTTGGTGGAATCACCTTGTGCAGTAGTCTGGTTGTTGTGTTGCAATGAGGTCGAAATGGAGAATTGGTTGTCCGTGTTAGATTTATTGGAAGTCTGCTAATCTGTTTCCCCAAAGACAATGGCCTCAAAAACTTGAAAATTTGTGTCCTCTCGCCAGTCGTTTGGACCCAAACCCGCTTTTAAAGAAAGGTGAGTAAGCGTGGTCGGTAAGTCCCATCCTTGCTCTGGTGCAACTTGTGGGAGAAAAACGGCCCCTCCCCAACCTTTTCGTAATAAAATTCCGTGTTTGCCTATCTCTATTTCATTATAGGATTTAACTGGTATGGGAGGAGTCAGTGCTGATATTTCGATAGAAATATTATTTATTTCTTCAGGTACAACTGGAGAAAAACGATTGTCATTTACTGCAGCATCAATAGTTCGCTTAATTACTACTTCGATTAAGGGCCTTTCCGGCAGAATTTCACCGATGCATCCGCGCAATTCACCATGTTTCTTTAATGTAACAAATCCTCCACGATGTGCCTTGAGATTTGGACCTATCGGCATGGCGAGTTCTTTGGCAATGTTGTCCATAGTAAATGTTTTATTTTTTGAGACGTAATTTTCTAAAACAAAACGAGATACTTTTAGTAGATTTTCTTTTTCTGCGCCAGTTAACTCCATATTGTGAATTTTGCTGGTTGTGAACCGTTGTGTAGATGTGGTGGATGTAGTCGATATTGCCGATAGTCGTTGATTTTGTCCGTGCCAGGATCCAGAAAAAATCACGCTAGCATAACTGACAGAGTGAGAAAAATCACCAGTTAATTTTCCAGATGTATCATACCGGACAGTTGTAACCTTGGTTGGGGATTTTTTTTCTTGCTGATCGAGCGCGCCTAGTTCTAATAAAAGCGTGATCGGAATGTGTCCACACACGGTGGCCGCCGCGCTTTGACGGAGAGCAAAAAAATTTTCTACATCAAGATTTTCAATAGCAGTAAGAGATGTTGCGTCCAATTTTCTTAAGTTCTCTTCGATATTGTTCTCAAATGGAACAAAACCAAAACTTTCACCATAGTGGGTAAAATCAGAGCTGACCACAATTAAGGTTTGCTCATCTATTAATAGATAAAGTGCTTTTGCAATATCTTTGATAGCATTAAGATCCATTTGACCTACAATAATGGGAACTAATGAAAATTCTGCGAGTGTAGGCATGGGTGATGGTGTGTCCATAGATGCGAGCGCATATTGCACTAACGGAATTTCATTATCAACACTATGTTCTTTAAGAAATGGGGCGTCTGTTTGAGCGAAGTAATTTTTACCTTTGGGCCCAGTGTTGGTAAGCTTTTTAATTAATTGTTGAATAAATTGTGTATCTAATGGAATATATCCAAGCGGAGTTTGGTAGTATTGGTGGTGTTCTGTATCAGGAACAGCAATTTGATTGTTTAATGGATAGTAATGACTTGGACCAAGTACCAGTACTCGTTTATATTCCGTAGAGCGTGGCTTTATGGCGTAAAATGCTTGTGCGGCAATCTCTCCGCTATATTGATAACCGGCGTGAGGAGCAATTATTCCCTTGATTTTGTGGGCAGTGAGGCCGGGAAGGACCTTGGGTACTACATTTTGAGCATCGCGCCAATAACCTTCGAGCGTACTTAGCAACATTTTTTGATCATCAGGATACCAGCGGTTGCCGATGCTAATTTTTAACACATGTTCGGGCGTGGGAATGATAGGCGTAGATGCATTTTTTTGCAAATGATTCATTGAGGGGTTGTTTTCTTTGTTCATATTAATAACACCTATGAATAAAAAGGTCACAATTACAGCAATTAATCCTAGTGACATAACAGTAAATATTACATTAGGGTAGATGAGAAATATATCGGTCAACTTAGTTATGGTCAATATGGTTAACTTATTATTTGTTGTTTTTTCTGTTTCTAGATGTTCAAATTTCGTCATTGGCCGCTCCATTTACCGATGGCAAAATTATTATGATCCAATTTTTTTAGTCGCCTAAACGCAGATCCATTTGAGGTCAGTGCATAATGGGTATTTGACGAAGTATTATGTTGATTGTATCGCCAAGTATTTTTGTACGATTTTTCTATAATTGAGATAAGTGGTGCGCTAGACAATATAGTTGTTCCAAAAAAAAATTTTTATAAATTCTCTGAGATCCATATATGATCCTTAACTCTGAAGTACTGATCTTTGTGTAATCCTTTCATGACCATACTCCGAATACTTTATACTGACAATAGGAGCAATCGCCGTGAGTGACCTCATTCCGTGTTATGTTATATCCATAGTGCTCTATTAATAACTGTTTACATTGAGGACAGTAGGTATTTTCTCCATCATTGGTATATAAATTTCCAATATAAACATAGTGTAACCCGTGAGCTTTTGCCATTTGTCGAGCGCGAATCAATGTTTTGGCAGGGGTTGGAGGTAGATTCTGCATTTTATATTGAGGGTGAAAGCAAGAGAAGTGCAGTGGAGTTTCAGCTCCAAGATAATCGTAATGCCATTTAATTAATGTTTCTAACATCTCATCACTATCGTTTAATGTTGGAATAATCAGGTTCGTCCATCATATGAATCATCACTAATAATCAACGCAATGAATTTGAGAACATCACTCACATCTACGGCACTAAATTTTGAGTTAGTAATGGGTATG
>JADGBS010000274.1:3582-4706 GCA_015231325.1 Oligoflexia bacterium
ATAAAATGGATCAGACATTGCTTTTAGATCTATATTAGTACCATCGCAATAACGTAATATTTCCTTCAGTGGTTCTTGGTTCAAATATCCGTACGTAACTAAGACGTTTTTCAAGTGGTGTTTGTGTGCCAATACTGATGACTCGAAGGAATATTCATAATAAGCTAAAGGTTCACTGTAGGTATAGGCGATGGAGGGAGAACTTTATTTTTGGCCCAATTAACTAAATTTTCTGGTGGCAAATAATAAGCGTCGATATTCTCGGGTAATGAATGCGATATTTCCTAATTTTGGCAAAATTTACAATGCAAATTACGGCCGGCAGTTGCAAGAGAGAGAATTTTAGATCCTGGTAAAAAGTGAAATAATGGTTTTTTTTTCGATCGGATCGATATGCACCGCGCAGGGAAAAGCGAAGGTCAATGCCTTTAACTCTCCTTCGATATTCATACGAATATGACAATCGCCTCATTGATTCAATGGAATAACGCATTGTCTTGGACATAGTGTACATTGAATGTTCATTTTTGGATGTTTTTACTCTACTAAATTCAAATTCTTGATAGTTGTTTATATGTAATGATTTGTTATTATATTGTTATGGAAATGAGTTTATCAAGGAGATTATTTGGTGAAGAAAAAGTTTTGCCATTTTTGCTATTGTTGTCCTAATCATTATTGGAATTATTTTTTTTTGGTCGTTGTTTGTCTTATGATTAATGTTGCTTTTTGGCAGCAATCATTGTTACCAACGTTGCAACCAGCATTTTCAGCGGAAAGTGGTGATTACAAGATTGATCCTAAAACTTCCAAGGCCACTCCTAATTTTATTGGTGAGGTAATTTTGCTTAAAGGTAGAGTAGTTAAAGTAGAGAGTGTAGGGAAAATGAAAGATATCCTATTGATGGAGGGACAAAAGCTTTACCAGAATGATTTAATTAAAACGAACAAAAAATCTTTGGTTAAGTTGCAGATGGTAGACGATACCACTATTGTGCTGGGGGAGAATTCACAATTGGATCTAAAAAAGTTTGAATTTAAAAATAAGCAAGAAAGAAGTTCTATTTATCAGATTGTAAAAGGACAGGTGCGGGCACTTTTTAAAAATAAGGTAAATTCGCCTG
>JADGBS010000275.1 GCA_015231325.1 Oligoflexia bacterium
GGGATTTTCCGCACGTCCCATGCTCTGTGGTTGGTGGTTAAAAGACCTGTCGAGTAGGGTCGGTGCTGCCAGCTCAAAAACCTTTTCCAACAACTCCGATGCGGCCCTTACCTCCCTTCGGGGAGAGAGGGAGCTAATTTTTAGTTCCCAAAATTAGGATGTTCTTCGTTGGGTTCCGATGCAGGCATACGAAGTATGCGCATACTTCGTATGCCCGCATCGGTTCTCGCCGAAGGGCATCCTCTTTCCTACCGCCCCTAAAGGAGTGGGTTTCCAGAGGATTAGGAAGATGAACATTCAAAGCTCAAATCACCTAGCGCTGCCCGAACTTGTCGCCGAGGTTGCAGCATTAAAACTCGAAAAAGCGGAAATTCTCTCAATAGAGAAAAGAAACCGTCTCTTTTTCAATACTGTAAGAGAGGCCATCGTTATCGCCGAAGTAAAAAATGGCATAATTACCGATTGCAATTACGCCGCGGAGGTCTTATGGAAACGCTCAAGAGATGAGCTGATTGGCAAACAACAGCGTATTCTTCACCCCAAAGAATTGTCGGATGGAGGTTTTTCAACAGCGCTTAAACAACTACGAAAAAAATCATCCATTGCCCCCGTGATAACGAAGATTATTAGAGCAGACGGAGTAATAAGAGACGTTAGCATAAATACAAATTTTATCGAAGTAGATGGCCAAAATATGCTGTTTGGGGCCTTTTTAGACATTACAGAAGAAAAACAAATACGCAAGGCCCTAATAGAAAGTGAGGAGCGCTATCGTTCGCTTTTTGAAAACTCCCGCGATGCTATGATGCTCATCATCCCCCCTAAATGGAAATTCACTGCTATAAATAATAGCGGTCTGGAGCTTTTTGGAGTCAGCACCAGCGAAGAGTTTACAGCGATGGGCCCATGGACAATTTCTCCAGAGATACAACCAGATGGCCAAAATTCAAAACAAAAGGCCAAAAGACTACTGGAAATGACCATGCATACCGGGAGCAACTTTTTCGAATGGACACATAAAAAAAGGAGCGGAGAATCTTTTCCTGCCACAGTACTTTTAACCAGAGTAAGTTATGGCGGAAAAACTATTATTCAGGCCACCGTCAGAGATATTACTACTCAAAAAAAAATAGAATCTGATCTTCGAGAGAGTAATGCTCGTCTAAACGCAATCACTCAGGCAACCCAAGATGGAATCGTCACTACTGATGCCGAGGGAAGAATAATTTTTTGGAATCCAGCAGCAGAAAGAATATTAGGTTACTCCGAAAATGAGGCCATCGGGCAAAATCTACATCTGCTTTTAGCACCAGGCCTTTTCCACTCCAAATACAAACAGGCGCTATCTCAATTTTCGCTTACCGGAGAAGTTACCTCTGTCAGAAAAATCTTTCGCTTAAACGCGATTGCTAAAGACCACAGTGAGGTTCCGATAGAACTCTCCCTATCTTCGGTTCAAATCAATGGTAACTGGCACGCAGTAGGCGTTTTGCGAGATATATCTGAACATATCAAAATTGAAAATGAACGCAAAAAGATGACTTCTCAATTATGTCATGCATCAAAACTTGCCTTAATTGGAACATTAGAGGCCAATGTAGCACATGAAATAAACAATCCGTTAACAGTTATTCTCTGTGCTGCAGAAAGACTACACCAAAATTTATCAATAAAAAAATCTACCCATTATTACGACAACCATGACGAAACCAACGCTGAATTTAGTACTTATGAATTAATCGATGATATAATGGTCTCTGCCAGTAGAATCGCCACTATTGTCAAGGAACTCAAAAATTATGCTCGTACGGATAACGATGTTATTGAAAAGGTCGACGTTCATCAGTGCATAAATGAAACGCTAAATATTTTTGGGTATCTTTGTTCTAACGATAATATAAAAGTGGAAACTTACTTAGAGTCCACCGATCACACAATAGAAGCTAATTTGGGAAAGCTTCAACAAGTAATTATGAATATTATCTCCAATTCCAAAGATGCCTTAGTTGGACACGAAAGCAACCAAGATAAACGCATAGTCATCCGTAGCGTCGATAAAGTCGATAACAATGAAAGTCTATTAATCGAGATTTCAGATAATGGGCCAGGCATTTCCCAAGAACATATTCCTAAAATATTTGATCCATTTTTTACCACCAAAGACTCTAAAAAAGGGACAGGATTGGGTCTTGCTATTTGTCACAATATCATTACCACTTATGGAGGTAATATTGAAATTGAAAGCGAAGTAGGTATTGGCACTACGACAAGAATCATTCTTCCTAAAAACAAAATTGACAATAATAATTTTCAAAATCATACACTAGAAAATGGCCAACTAATTTTTAAGTCAAATAATAAAATTGAGGATTCATTTTTTATTAAAGGAAAAGTGCTAATTATTGATGATGAAAAAATCATACTAAAAACTTTAAACCACATATTATTCACTATCGGAATGGAAGTTTTTCAGGCCAGCAACGGGGAAGATGCCTACAATATGATAAAAAAAGAAAGCTTTGATTATGCACTCCTTGATCTAAAAATGCCAAAAATGAGAGGGGATCAGTTGATCAAGAAAATAAAACAAGAAAAAATTGCCCAAAACACCAAGTTCATATTAGTAACCGGCGATTTTTTTAATGACTATTGTACTGAGAAAGGAGAATCATTAATGCAAATGTTTGATGGATACATAAGAAAACCGTTTCGCTATCAAGACATAGTAGCAGTCTTGAAATCGTTACTATAATTTGGCCTGCTAAGGAACGAGAACTGCGGAAGGTGTCTGTCTAGTCAATATCGATTAAAGGTAGTTCTAAAGGTAGTTCCCAATCTTTTCCACTGGAACACTGTCATCTAACACTGCAATTACTACCCCTGCTTGATCAAAGACTACCGAACAGGGAGTACGCAACTGAGGGCAATGATCGACAAACATTCCTCGTGCACGACTATCCGCGATTGGCCAAGTAACCCCCAATGACGATCCTGCTTGGACTTTATCAAATGCCCTTCTTTTGCCTGATTGTGCTATAGTTAATGTTGTAGTTCCTGGTAACATAATAGGTAAATATTTATCCTGGTAGTATTCTTTCAAAATTTTTGTCGATAATCTCAAACAAACTGCTAACGGCATCACCGTTACAACTCCAATAGAACTAGCTAAATTTATTTCAGCCGATCTTACTGGCCACTATTGAAATATATTCGGAAATTAATTTTCGATTTTTTTCTGGCACTTGTTTACAACGTGAGCGGAATTTAAGTCAAGGGCGGCACGGGGCCCCTGCAGCGACGTTAGGAGCGAAGGGGAGGGGCGCGCGCCCCGGCGAAGCGGACCCCTTAAATGGAGCGAACATATCCTCGTGTGCAGGGGGCGCACCGTAGTGTGCGCCCCCTTGCCTCCCCGGCGAGGGGGGCCTTTTTGTTTTCACTCAGGTGTAGTTTTTTGATATGCATTTGAGATGGAGGTTTCAAAATTTTCACGACAAAATCACGACAAATTTTAGTTTTTGGGTGGATTTTGTTAGTGATTTCAGTGGATTAAAATGGTGGAGGTGGTGGGAATCGAACCCACGTCCAGAAAAACCACTAGTAGAGGGACTACGTGCGTAGTCTAAGAATATCGCTCTCAGACAGACTATCTGCCATTTGTAACAGCAGAGAAAACTCGGTGATTTTTTACGTTGTCATCCCGACAAGTCAACGGAGAGATTTTTGAGAAGGTCTCTCACCCCTTCTTTGCCAATATTGTTGTTATCGGGCATTGGCACCCTCAGAACAGCAATGGGCAATTAAGCGGCCATTGCATATTCTTCGACATTTACGTCGGCATTTAAAACTTTGAGTCTCCTTTTGACTAGGCCTGGAGACCAACCTAGGCACGCCCACTCAACCCGCAATCTCCCTGTCGAAACCAGACACCCCCATGTTGAAAGTGAAAGAATAAAACAGGATATAACATAACATAATAAAAAAAAATGTAATAGTTCGAAAAAATCTAAACAAACATGTTTTTATTGCTTTAGTTGGCCATGTCTTTAACATCGACAGCAGGTGTATTAATCGGACTAATATTGACGTCCTCTTATTGACATCCTCCCACCCCTAAACTGCTAACGCAGTTATAGTGGGATATACCTACCATCTCAATGAGTTTGTCAGGCAAAGGAATAGTTCTGAATCGAATATTTTTTACTCCCAAAAATAGCAGTGCTAATAAAACAGTTGTACGTTGTAAGTCAATTTTTCCTAACGTAGGATATTTTGTATTACTTATTAAATATTAAAAAATATTAGCAAGTTACATGAACTTAAGTTCATGTATACCTGGCGGTGTTATAAATATTCAATAAATGCGACAAAAAAGATTATCACAACACGTGGATCATTCTTATCACCATTTCATTAAATTTTTATCTAGACATTTCGAGTCACTTCATTTACCATGCGCCGTGTCGGTTTTCGGGTAGGAGTTTTGTCAATTGTACACAGGGTTGAATAGGTCAACAACTCGCCCCTAAAGGAGCGAGCTTGTGAGAACAGGTTCGAGGTTGACTAGAAGGCATTTAAAAAATGCAGAAGTTGGTTAAGAGAAAGCGTGTGCGTAAGCACACGAACATACACACCTTGGGATTTTCCGCACGTCCCATGCTCTGTGGTTGGTGGTTAAAAGACCTGTCGAGTAGGGTCGGT
>JADGBS010000276.1 GCA_015231325.1 Oligoflexia bacterium
CAGTACTCGGTCATTGTCTCGTCGCTAGGGGACTCTTTTCTTAGATCGGTCATATTTACACTCCTGTGAAAATTATATGACCGATAAATAAGTTTGCCTATCCTACACAAAATTTCCTACACACCCAAGGATTAAAGATTAAGGATTGAAGTTGGTTATATATACTACTTCCCACTAACCTTCTTTAGATACTTTTCGATGTAACCTTCTGCCTGTAAGGCCTTTAGTCCATCGTTAAATGCCTTAATTTTTTCAACACGATCTGTTACCTTTTTAGAAAAGGCCAAGTAGAGTTCCTTTTTTTCTAAAATAGGTTCCACTTGTTCCCATTTATCTTTTAGTTGTGCAGGATTCTTGTTAGTTAGATATTGAGCAACATATGGATCGATGACAATCAGATCAATTCTCTCGGATATCAATTTTTTCATATTCATCTCATCGGTCTCTGCTCCCTCTTTTTTCAATCCACTTGCAGGATCATCAATTTCCTTAGTATTAACGTACCCAGTTACTACTCCTAAGGAATATTGTTTTAACTCACTTACTTTGCCCGTGTAATTTATTTTGGCCCCTTTGCGCTTCAATAGAACCAATGGACCGCAAGGAAATTTATCCGACACGTCATACTTACTTTCAACATCTGAGGAAGGATATTCAGGCCCATAACTATCAAAATTTCCTGCTTCTGTCTCAGTAGTTGCGCGATTCCAGGGCACAATACTGGCCGTAACCGTATGGCCAGATCTTTTGAACGCCTCTGCCACCAATTCCATCACCGGTCCCATCTTATCCAATCCTTCCCCGGTATATGGTGGCCAATCAAGACTGGCCACTTTCACCTCTTTGGCATGCAAGGCAAAAACGAATAAACTTAAAAACAGGGCCGGTAACACTAGCAATTTTTTAAACATAAAATAGACCTCCCTTAAAAAATAAATATTTCAGATAACTATCGCAGATCGATAGCGCAGATCAATAGCGCATCATAGCAAAGACAATGTTATAACTTGGATTATAAAATGCATAATAATTTTTTGCAAATAAGTTATTACTAGGTTTCAACAAATTCAAAGTTTCAAAGTTTTAAAGTTTTAAAGTTTCAAATTATGAATCTATTGCAATTTTTTCAAAAACACTCCACTATAGAAAAGGCATCGCTATACTGATACTAAATACTGATACTAATAAATTTTTATTAATGACGGAGATTATGTAGTGGGATCTAACCAAGAACAGCATAAAAAGCAGAGCAAAGAGCAGTGCAAAGAGCAGTGCAAAGAACATTTTCAATTCAAATTGCAACATCAAGATAGCGGATGCTTGGCCAGGGCAGGAGAAATTATTACCCCCCATGGGACCATATCGACGCCAATATTTATGCCAGTGGGAACCCATGGTGCAGTTAAAGCACAGTCTCCTGCTCAGCTAGAGGAACTAAAAATTCCCATTATTCTCTCCAATACCTATCACCTACACTTGTCCCCTGGATCTGAATTGATCCATAAGGCAGGTGGTCTACATCACTATATGCATTGGCCACACGCCATTCTCACCGATTCTGGAGGATTTCAAGTCTTCTCGCTGGAGAAAAAGCAGATTACCGAGGAAGGAGTCGAATTCTTGGGTCAAAGCGGAAAAAAAATTTTTCTCTCCCCGGAAAAATCTATGGAAATTCAGCAAAACCTGGGTGCAGACATTATCATGGCATTTGATGAGTGTATTCCACACCCAAGTAACCCGGAATATGTAAAAAAATCTATGCAACGCACCTGGCGTTGGTTAAACCGTTGTGTGGATAGCTGGCATCGGCCACAACAAGCTCTTTTTGGCATTATTCAAGGATCAGTATATCCAGAATTACGAAAAGCAGGAGCGGAACAACTCGCTAGTCTTGACCTTCCGGGATATGCCATCGGGGGCGTATCCGTTGGAGAAGGTGCAACGTTAATGGAACAAGTAGTCAAGATGACCGCCCCACTGATGCCCGTACACAAACCACGCTATGTGATGGGCGTGGGGAATCCTGAGGATCTATTGATGATCTGGGAACAGGGAATCGATATGTCCGACTGTATTATTCCAACTAAATTTGCCCGCGGTGGAACATTGTTTACACTGCGCGGGAAAATCCGGATTACTCACCGCAATTATAGACACGATTTTTATCCTATTGAACCAAACTGTGACTGCTACACCTGTCGCAATTTTAGTAGATCCTATATCAAACATCTTTTTGACTCTAACGAGATACTTGGTACCATTCTGGCAACTACTCACAATCTCGCTTTTTATCACCGTCTGGCCACCTCCGCCCGCGAAGCAATTTTGGCCAATCAATTTTTAAGCTTCAAACACAGTTTTCTAAAAAAATATTCAACCAAATGTATCGAGTAATTTAATTAGTTCATTTAAATTAATCCAATTTAATTAGTTAGATTAATTTTTGCCACTTGCAAACTGCCAATTCTGTCCCCTATACTTAAACTATATGAATAAAAAACAACATAAACGATATACAATTCCAGTATTGCTGGTGCCTTTGTTGTTGCTTTCGATTTTTTGTAGCTTTTTTTTGACAAAACTATCGTTTGCCGACCAGTTATTTATAAAAGCACTATCTTTGTATAGTGCAGGAAAAATGGAAGACGCCTATCCGATTCTTGAAAATTTTTTTTCTGACAAAAAGAATGAAAAAGTGCAGTTAATACGATCCGCGCTTATCCTCGCGTACGCGCCTAATTCCCTTCTGAGACAACACAAACGTCACTACTATGCAAAGTACTATCTGGAAAATAATGAATCGACATTGCCCCAAAAAAACAAAAGCGCATTATACCGAATTATAGCTGATGGTTATTTCGATGAAACTAAATTCGACGAAGCAATTCCCTATTACAAAAAACTGGGAGCAGTTTCAGGAACGCCTTCGGGTGCAGATTCGAAAGCAGATTCGAAAGCAGATAATGATTTGCGTAACCGGGCATATGCCGAATACCGTTTAGGCTGGATTGAATTAAATACCGATCGGGCAAATCAAGCATTCTCCCGTTGGAGTAATTTTTTACAAAAAGATGGAGCAGAGCTTTTTAAACAGGACGCAGACTTGTACCGTTCGATTATAAAAGACACCGGCCGATCATGGGTTGAACTTTATGAACCTAGTAATGTTTCGACTACCATCCAAACCCAAAATAAATTCAGTGAAATTGACAAAATCCAAAATATTCATGATGGCGAGAGCGATTTGGCCGAGGGAATCGTTTTGGGACTAAAGCGAGTTACCAAATTAGAGACTATCTCCAGGTTTCATCAAGATCTAGCTAGTAGTAATGGACCACACAAAGATGCAGTTTTTGATAAACTACTCACCCGCGGAATCGTTTTTACAGCATTTCCTTGCGATGTAATATCTTGGGTTAATTTCCCTTTGCTGAGCACACAGCGCAACAAAACATTGGAGTATCTTACAATTTGCGCAAGAAATGTTGTTAATGGCCATTTATGTGAACAGGCCGCAGGTAAAGCTCTATTCGATTTTTATGAAAAAATTGCGACAATGGCGACTATAGAAGATGCCGAACTATCTCTAAGGGCCAATCTCGCCGTTGGCTGTAAAAAATGGTCCTATGCGTGCAGAGATTTTATTGAAATGAATATCCGTCACTCCCAAACAAAGGGCCAACGTTCGGAAAAAGAGATTACGGAGGCATTATTCGAAACTTGTTCACAGATAAACATCAATGAAATTGATTCAGACAAATTTCTTCGTTTAATCTCCATTTATGCAGAAAAGGGACTATTTGAAAAAAATGAAAATGATCCAATTTATTCCACATTTAGACAGAAATTAAGTGATAGTAACTTTAGAAATAAAACGATCACGGCAATAACGGCGGTCGCCGCCAGTAATACCGCCACTCCGGTTGTTAATGGGTATGCAAAAACATTGATACCACACATGCTACTCGATACTATGTCGGAAACAGAAAAGAATACGCATGAAGAGGTCTTTTTAAAACAATTTGCACCACTTCCTCCGGCATTTCTACAAAAAAATGGACCTTGGATTTCTCTTTTAGAATCAGTAGTAAAGAAAAAAGTAGAAAGCAAAAAGACCGACGAAGTTGATGAATTACTCAACAAATATATCCCTCTAGAAAGCATTTCTAAAAATCAGGAATCAGATGGTCCTATAAAAATATGGCAATATTTTTGGCTATCACTGGAGGAAAATCAAAAGGCCAATCACGAAAAAAAAGTTGGAGAATGGCTTGCGCATACCAAAAAGACCAGTACCACTTTTGTTATCGCACTGTATTTTGAAATGATTAATTTCATCTGGGAAAATTTTTCTTCATATATCAGCGACAAAAACATAAAAGAAGATCTCTGGGCGATGTTCTATCAAAAATCATTACAACTGCTTAGTACACCAGCACCGACCCCAGCGGCAGCACTGACCCACAAATTGTTGGAAAGATACCCTCAAGGAAAAACTTTGATTAGGATTATGAGCAAAGATCCAGGACTAACGATGGCAGAAATAAAAAAAATATTTAAAAAAGGTATGCCCTTGTTAGCAGATATGGAAGTTCTCAATAATCTTGGGCTACAATCAAAAAAAATCAAGAAAGGAAAGTTAAATCTAAA
>JADGBS010000277.1 GCA_015231325.1 Oligoflexia bacterium
GCACACGAATATGAGTTTAACATCGTTTATACAACGATACGAAAACAAGTGCTTATAAAAATAATCCTGGTCATGAAGACCAGGATTATTTTTTAAAAAAATCTATTGACTGTATGTCATCTATATGAGGTACCAGTAGACATTTGCTTTCTAAAAAAGTGTAAAGGCACCTTTTTACTGTTCCTAGGCGAGACAACTATTAATTCTTTGTTGCAAAAGAAATAATGCGATGGGCGCGATGCTTGGGTAGATAATTACTTGACCGAATAAGCGAAATCTTTTCCTCTTCGTTTAAATCTTTGCGTTCAAGGATCTTAGCAATATGAATGTTATATTTGGCGTGCTTTTCCTCGTTATTGAAGAAAACTCCGACGGTTTTTTCATCGAATATTTTTCTGCGCAAACTGCTTACTTCTAAAAATAGTGCTTGCAAGAGGTTTGAATTCACTTCAGCAGTAGTGATTTCAGTTTCTGAACGGGCCACCAGGCCTAATTCTTGCAACAACTTTTCTTCTATAATATCTGTCTCTTGTCGGTAATTTCGATATTGAGCAAGCAGTTGACTTGCCTCTGCACTTGCGGGTGAAGGTAAATTTTTTTTCAGATACTCCAACAGTATTGACTCCCCTTCTTCCATATTCCAACCATCCCCTGAGTTCAAAAGTTGATCAAAGATCATTTTTACATCGTAGGTAATAATTAAATGGTTAAATTTATCTACTTGAAATTTTCCGTTAAGTTTGCCTTCAGCAATAAAAGATGGAAGTTTTGCTAGCATGGATGACGTTGGTACGGAAGAAATTGATGACACTGTTGGTGGCACTGGAGGATATACTGGATGGACGGAGGAAGTGGAGGGAGGCGAGATGTCAGCAATCTGGACAGGAGCAGGAACAGGGACAGAGACAGGGGAAAGTTTAGAGAACAATACTGTTGGTTTAATCTGGTTAGTCGGGTTAGTCGAAGGAGAACGTATTACTGCTATTAGTATGAGTAGTAGTAACGACATTAGCAATATGAAGATTAGCAATATCAAGCCTCCTCGCATGGCCAAGGTTAAATGTTTATTTTTTGTATTATTGATAGAAGTATTAACACTTGAATTATTCATACATCCCCCTCCTTCTTCCCTCTATCCCCTGTCTCCGCGCGCATCCACGTGGTCTCGGTCTCCTTTCCCGAAAAATTTTACTCTATTGCTTGCAAGCGCTTGATATGGGAGATGTAAAGCGGAATGGGATCAGTCCTCCCAGCAGCTGGAGGTAAACCTAAGATCGAGCGAACACTTAGGTTGATCTCCTCTGCATGGTTTTGGATATATGGTTGAGCGTTGATTACCTCCCCAAAATACATTGAACATTTCCCTACTAATCCATCGTTTTGTTCGCCGTCGCGATTGTTCATGAATGTAAAAATGTGACTACCCCAGTATAATAAATAGTCTGGCTGGTCTAAGAAATTGTGAAAGTCGTATGGACGGATAGCATTCCAAGAGTAGAGATGAACACCTTGGTAAGTGTGTTGGATTCCTTCAAGATCACAAGGATCACTCTCCCATCTGGGAGGCAACCCTGCTGGATATTTTTGATTGTAGGCAGCTGCACCGGTAGACGAAAGATCATATAATGCACCGGCGGAGTTTTGGGGATTTTGGTTTCCAGATAATTTTTCTAAAGTTAGTCCCATTAAATCGAAAAGTTTGAAAACTATTGATTTTAGAAAAGGTGACTGATTAATTCTGTCGGAAAGAATTAAATCTGGTATCGCTGCACCCATGTGTGGGGAAGCAATGGTGGTAATGCTAGCGAGTACTTCTGGTGCATGACTAAGGACATAACGAGCTGCGAGTCCTCCTTGTGAGTGTCCAATGAGATGAACCTTGGTAGTTCCCTCCTTAAGCAAAATTTCTCGAATCTGTCTCAAAAGAGCTTCACCCAACTGAGCGTTGGAAGATGAACTGGGGGTAGTTGCAAAATAAATGGTGGTACCTTGCTCACTTAAAGTATCCGCAATGTTATAGAAATAGTCGAATCCTTTAGTACCTCTGGGAAAGTTTTTAAAAAGAGTGTCAAAACCTAAAATTCCGTGGACCATTACCACTGGATATTTGGTTTTAAGTTGTTCGCTCTGGGAGAAAGATTGTAGGGGCCTCAACGCAAACAGCGCAACCATAAAGATTATAGTCAATGCAAAACTCAACATCAGGCGGGTAATAGCACGTGCAGTGGAAACGGAAGAATAAAAAAAGGTAGAATGGACCACCGAGACCTGAGCAAAGGATCTCTCTATATGTAGCGTTTTCATGTTAGCACCTTAGGCGTTTACGCCCTGTGATAAGACCCTCGGACTGAGCGACACTCACGTGCTACTGTATGTAACGTACATCCTCATCGAGGGTACGAAAACTAATCATCTTTGAAAAAGAAAATTTGAAAGAGTGAAGATGTTGCAAAGTAAGAACGCAATATTATATCACGTTCCAAAAAAAATTTAAATGGTTGCAATTGTCGGGGATAAGAAATGGTAGATTAATCAAGCGGTTGTCTTGAAAAAAGTGTCATAAGAATACAATAATTTTTTTTGAATAGTGAAGATGACACCGATATGACATAACATATAACGTGAGAAAAGGTACCAAAACAAGTTTCCATATTTTTCTCATTTTATAAAAGAATGCAATCTACTGGTACCTATAATTCCTCTTATAATTCTAATTTAATTGATCAATCTTATTTTTTAATTCTAATTGTTGGGCCATTAGTATTGATTCAAAAGTATTTACAAAATATCTATAATCTCCATTCTTGTCATGGGTGTAAGCGTCACTTGATTTACTTGCCAATATTTGTCTTAATGCCTGTGTATATTTTTTTTCAAACAGTTGATAGTGCTCTAGTAGCGCAGGTAAATTGGTTGGGCCAGGGCCATACACTTGATTCATCGCCATCTTTATCAATGCATCAGCGTTACAATCGTGCTTCGAACAAAATTGTTCGCTATTTGGATAATACTTAGATAGTACTAATGCCCAGTTAGAGACAATCATAAAAGGATATCCAGTACCACTAGTTACAGCAGTATCTTGATACAGTTGATTGTTTTTATAAAATGGAATCATTTCCCCGATTGTTTGGTGTTGAATTGGCGACCAAGCGTATTTCATAATGGCATTTCTTTGGATTTCATTATTAAATATTTTATTTATATCTAATTCATCCACAAAGGTTGCTCTTGAAATATCTAGATATGTTGTTCCGGGAATAGACAGATAATATAATAATTGCCACAATATTGGTTGATCTGTTAAATTTGCATTTATTAATCCCGTAACTGCCACCGCATTTCGACCGGTATTATCGCAGTTGTTATATACAGCATCCCAGAGGTAGTCACTTGAGGGTTTTCCTTGATTGTTTTGACAGTTCCATAGTGGACAACTATTCCTCCAAGGTAGCGATCCTCCGGATGTCGCTAAAGCGTTATTTTCAGTATTTAAGTGCTCAATGATTGCCGCCAGCATCCCTTGATTCAAAGGGATGTTTATGCAATAGGAATAACGGCTTAAGCGAATGGCAAAATCCGTACCCAACATCCACTTACCAACAAAGGCAGCACGATTTCTTAGTGCCAAATCTTGTTGCTCTTCTGTTTGAGAAGCTTGAATAGCTGCATTTAGTTGCTGGTATTGTTGATTTTCTTGAACAGTAAAATGTTCATTATTCAACTCGATACCATCAAAATATCCCAGATCTGTGTATTCCTTAATTATCCTCTGTTGTACCTCTTCATTAAAAACTTCATCATCAGTATTTTCGCTATGACTAGAGACTCCTGCGCTTAAGAAGGGAGTGATTCCGGGAATAGCAAAAAAAATGGTGTTCTTGAATGCACCATCGGTTGAAATGCCTACCCCCGACTCAGGATCTACTAAATCTTTTTCACCTGGATTGCATAACCTTAAAATTGGCAATTTGTTTTTTATCTGATCGATACAGGCACCTTTTAAATATAAAACCGTGTGGCCAGTAGGAACCCCAGGTGCATTATTGGGATTCATTGGCACCCATCTGGATGTTGCACAAAATTTTATATAATATGGGTTTTCTCTATCATAGTTTGGGGGAAGGAATGAGTTATTAGTTACTGCTTTTGTTTCTTGAGTAATAAAAAAGGGAAATACTACTAATGACAGTAAAAATAATGGTAAGAATAATAATAAACGAGCAATCTGCAAATAATTATAAAAGCTACAAAATTTACCAAAACTTATTCTCATCTTATGTAACTCCTTATTAAAAGTTAATAGGTCAAAACAAAAGTTAGTGGATCAAAAACTGCTCTTTTATAATCGTTTTTTTTTTGAGAATCAAGTTTTTCTTTCTTACTCTTTTATATTGATTTTAAAGCTTGAAATATTTTCAGCGATTATTCTCGCTGTCCTTTAAATATAATCAGAAATCAGAAAAAGATGTGATATGCTCCCCAGAATTTGAAGATAGGGATAGAGATAGTTATCAAGGAGATTGAAGTGAAAAAAATTTCATCGGTAATATCTATAATTATTGCGACAAGTAGTGCTGCCATGGCACTAACCGGGCCAACCCCGACACAACAAAATTGGCACAATCATCTACATAAGTATAAGCAATAT
>JADGBS010000278.1:0-498 GCA_015231325.1 Oligoflexia bacterium
CAGAGACAGTCCGCAGTAGATACATTGAACCTACTGCGCTAGCGCAAGAATTAGTGGATTTTCTGGACTACAAAATTTTGTCCCTGGCCCAAAAGGTTCGTCCTGATCAAGTCAAAGAGATCATCAAACGGCAAAATCCTCGTGCAGAAGTAGTATCTTCTGCCGCAGCAGCGGCCGCTGCTGCCGTAACGGCCAGGGGACTCGCAACGGGGACGGCCCCGGCAGTGGCAGTCCCCGTTACTTTCATTGTTCAAAACGGAATGATTCCAGAGAAGATTGCTGACAACTACAACATCGGGTTTGAGGGGGTGGTGAAAAACATTGAAAATCCTGAAACACGCAAAGCGGTGGAACAAGTTGGAGTCACTGTACTAAGTTTTTTTGTAGCAAACGTGTTGGGATTGAGTCCTTCGCCTAACTCTAATTGGGGAGTAGAGAATGCAGCGGGAACGGCCGCCGGATTAGGAGTCGCTCAAATTGCAGTCAGTCATGCAGCAA
>JADGBS010000278.1:528-4639 GCA_015231325.1 Oligoflexia bacterium
ATCTAGCAGCAAACACCTATTGTTAGAAATATTCAAACAAAATACTGGTGAATTAATAAAATCCGTTCCCTTAGCGCTATTACAACCTCTCGGGGATATTGCGGAGGAGGCGGTCAGTGAGGATGCTGCTGCTAGATATCTTAAAACTGGAGTTCGAGTTGGCCTAAAGCATATCGGTGCCATCCTCGCTGCCTACGCTACCTACAAAGCGATAGTTAATAAATCCGATTTTTTTGCTAAAAGTGCAGCGCTTCTACAATACACCGGATCTACTAAATTGATTGCCCTAACTGAAAAGGCAGATACTCGTTATTGGAGTACACTTCCTAAAGATATTCGCATGGGTCAAACATTCATTCCTAGTGGTGAATATGAAATTAAGGCCAAGTTTAGTGAAGCTACTGGTGGCGCCGGTAAGAGTGAGTACCATCCCCTAGGTTTTGTCACCGTAAAAGATGAGAAAGTACCTCGGTTATTTAATTTCCAACTTACCAAAGTCAATCCTTAGAGGGAAGAGGCAGCGGGGGCCTGTGTGCAAGGCCTGGCCAGGAAAAAAGTTCCAACGGAAATCTAGATCATTAATAGATCATTAATGGCCAAATATTTTTGTTAAATCTCCGATCCATGAGGGATGAAAAGCATTGTCTCCCTCACAGTGGTTTATCTGTTACTACTAATATTACTAACTGTAGAAACACCAGCACTGATGCCATCAGAAATGATGCAATCAGAAATGATGCAATCGACGCTGGCCTGGACCCAAATATTTAGGGAAGATTCAGAAAATATCAAAAACCTACTATTAGTACTGAGTAAAACCGCAAGCGGTAAAAAAATATTATCCTTGGCATCTAGTAAGCTCAGTTCTGTAAAGACCGCTCGCGAAAAAAAAGGGATCGCCGAAATTATTCATAAAGGTGACATATCCACTACCAATACCAGTATTTTGAGAAAAATAATTACCCATCCCTCCACCGCCGCAACAGGAACTACTACCCTCGCTTACAGTTATACCTACTCCCATACTATCTATATTGACCGGAGTCTAACTATCGTCGAGGCGGTCCTGGATTTGGCACACGAACTAACTCACTACGTTTATAGACCAGAAAACAATCCATATCAAAAAAATTTCCGCGTAAAAGATTTCATTGTCAGCACTATTGAGGGAAGAGGAGGAGAGGCGGATGCCTATCTTGTCGAATGCAAAGTCTGGAGTGAGCTTTCTAGAATTATCACCAATAATAAAACTCATAAAAACCAAAAGCTTTGCAAAGAAATGTATGATGCACGCACCCAAAAGTTCTCGAAACAAAAAATCGTTGAGGAATTTTATAAATTAGGGGGACATTATAGGCAGTTTATTGCAGACATTGAGTTATACCAACTATCCCCACAAGATTTTCCCTTTGCCACAGCGCATAATGCAAGATTTTTTTCCTCCACTTATGACCTCCCCTATCCACTCTCCGCCCTATACGAATTCCAGAATACCCTTAAAAAAGTTTGCGACAATGACCTGAAAAAAATAAAACTGATTAAATCAAAAATATTATCTAAGACCTGGGGTAAAACCTCGCTCACGTTCACACCCACACCCATGCCCACGGCCGCTGCCAGTGCCGCGACCGCCAAGGCGTCCACCTCTTCATTATCATATTCACAGCTGGAAAAAGAATATCTAGATCGTTGTGAAAGCACCATTGTAGAAATATGATATTTAAAATAAGATGAAGATGAAAATATTCAATCTTCGCTCGGGTATCCGGGTATTGATGAAGGAGTTCGCATGATCTTCGAGACGAAAAGTTACCTCAGCAAGTTGTCCCTAACCCTTAAAATCTTATCAATTTTTTTGCTTGCTATCTTGCTCTTGGCAGTCGGATACCCGCTTTTGATCAAAACTGTTGGTGCCAAACTATTTTTAAACAACTATGTTTATGGTTTAGGGATAAAAATTGTTGATGAAGCACTGCTATTATCTTACTTCGCCATTGGTGCAGTTATTGCGCTGCTTTTAGTGCATCGTCAAATTTTCCGTCGGCAGAAAGGGTGCGCAGTTCTTGTTGTTTTTTAGAGATGCCGCTGGCACAGCCGCTGAGTGAACAGAACAAAATCACCAGTAATAATTGTAGTAATAAAAAGACAGACAAAGAATTTTTGTGCATTATAAACATAGTGCGGACTCCGATGAAATTTACCAACCGGAACCTTTTTGTTCAGAGTATTTATCAAGTTTAGCGCGAGTCCGAACAACCTCTACTGCTGTCTCAATATCGGTCATGCGCAAATTGACAGAATATTGTTTAATGGTTTTTCCATCGCGAGTTTCTGGTTTCATAAATACTGAACCAAAAATCATGAGGTCAGCGCCTGTCTGTTTACCAATATTTTTAGCGGTGTTAGGATCAACCATGCCATCATTTTGATAGGTGATTTCTTTTAGAATAGCGCTTCTGGCAGCAGCATCCACTAGTACATAGTCGCCGGATGCAGAGAGTTCATTCAAAAGCTCATCATTTAAATCGTCAATCGGATAGTACGCTTCAGCAGTGCGGTTTTGTACTTCACCAATAAAAAGTTTTGGTGGTGAAGTTCTTTTTCCCATATAATTTTTAAAACCGCGATGCTCCTTAATCTGTTTTAGGGTATCTTTTATAACATTGGTGGTGTCCATGGAGACCCACTTATCTGTTATTTCCAACGCCCTTTCATCAGACTTTTCGGTGGAAACCCTTTCAGCTTTAAATTTGGTGGCGCAGGCGCCAGTAAAGAAAAATAGGATCAGTAAACCGATAAGCAAGATGACCCGCTGTATGACATACTTCTTGTTATTAGTTTTGTTATTAATTTTGATAACTGTTTTCATAATCTGCTCCATTCATGTTCTACTGTTATATTTCACGTTCTATATTACATTAAATCAAACCTTGTTTTGCTTTGTCAAAATTCTCCGCAGCGCTTTGTAATGCTTTTTTTACATTTTCTTTAGTGGCCGGATCATCAATTTTTTGAACTACATGATTGGCCGCTTCCTCTACTGCTTGTTTTAAACGGTCTTTTTCAATTTTTACTAAAACTCCACAGGTGAAACCGATATAGTCGCGTTTAGCACCTTTGGACTGCATGTATTGTCTTTTTTCCCAGTAGGTTTTAACCACTGCTGCCCCATGAATTAATGCCTTAGTTTTTTCGGCGAGGGTTACTTCAATAAATTCTCGCAATGGACGAGTATCAGGAACGTTGGGATCGATAGATGCAGAACCTTCCTTAGAACTACCCAATGATTTTTCAATGAAAGTTGCAATCTCTCCTGCAATATCGGCCCTAGCATTAGTTTTTGCTAGGTCACAAGCAGTTTCACGATCAACTTTGGGGGTTGTCTCAAAAGAGAAAAAGCGAAACCCTTCGGTGTCTTTTTGTAATTTTGCCCACTCTGGTGCATCTTTTATCCAATTGGGACGATAATTATCGCTGGCGTCCCTTACTTCATAGTCTTTGACAAGAGTAACATGTTCTTCAGGGGGTGGTTCATCACCTTTCTTTTTTGATGAGCTACATCCACTTAAAGATACTAATGACATCGCTATCAATAAGGAAAATGCTAATGTCAAGAATGTAAAAATCCGTTTCATTTTTTTTTCTCCAGAAAATTGCCATTAACAAAGGTACAAATATTTATTACAAATGTTACAAACATTACAAAAAATTTCACTCCACGCTCAATTCCTCCCACTCTTTTTGTAGAAATGATCGAAGTTCTGCCAGTGCTTGATCATAGGCCAGTTGGTAGTTACGTGCGCTTTTGGTGACACTATGTTCACTAGTGGATATTTTTTCTCCCTTGCTGTTTTGAAATTGCAAATGCAAACTAAAGCGGAAGCGCTTAAAGCCAGGCACGTTAATTGGTTGTTCTTCACTAAGCAATTTTCCATTAAGCTCCAAGTTATAAGGGGCAGTGGATGACGACGCTTGAGCACCGTTTGCTGGCGGGAGAGTGGTGTAATCTTTTTCGTTAAGTAGCTTATTAATCAGTGGCAAGAGATCATCCAGCCCATCATCCCTTCCCACCTTTATTAACACTACTAATTTTTTGGCAGCACTGTCTTTT
>JADGBS010000279.1 GCA_015231325.1 Oligoflexia bacterium
TTATGATCACCAGTCTTGGTGCATGGGCCAGAATTTTCGGTGAAATTTCACTCGCAGCGGAGGACTTGCTAGGCAGAATCGAAGTACTGGCGGTTGAAGATGATGCCACTAAACTGCCAGCAGGTTTTAAGGCAGAGGATATTGGTGAAGAAGTCGTAAGGATGGTAAATGAGCTTTTGGTTGAGGCATATCTGCGCAAGGCCAGCGATATTCATCTTGAACCATATGAAAAAATATTTCGTATTCGCATACGTATTGATGGGGATTTAGTGGTTTTTTCTTCCCCTCCAAAAAGTATGATGCTGCCAGTAATCTCACGGGTAAAAATTATGTCTTCGATGGACATTGCAGAGAAGCGAAAGCCGCAAGATGGACGAATGAGAATTCGCCTTGGTGAAGATGCGATAGATTACAGAGTGTCTTCACTACCAACTCTCTTTGGAGAGAAAGTAGTGTTGCGAATTTTGGACAAATCCAATTTGCAACTAGATATGACACAACTCGGCTTTGAGCCGATTCAGTTGAAGCATTTTAAAGATGCTATTCATAAACCATATGGCATGTGTCTGGTTACTGGTCCAACCGGATCTGGAAAAACTACTACTCTTTATTCAGCGCTTTCTGAGTTAAATACCTTGGATAGTAATATTTCTACGGCCGAAGATCCGGTGGAATTTAATTTAGAAGGTATTAATCAAGTTAATGTTAGAAAAGATATTGGTTATACTTTTGCTTCGGCATTGAAGTCGTTTTTGAGACAGGACCCAGATGTTTTGATGGTAGGAGAAATACGTGACTTAGAAACTGGAGAAATTGCGGTGGAGGCCGCACTCACAGGGCATTTGGTATTATCGACATTGCACACTAACGATGCACCTGCGACAATTACACGCCTTCTCAATATGGGGATTGAACCTTTCTTAATTACTGGTGCTTTGAATGTAGTGGTTTCTCAGCGATTATGCAGAAAAATATGTGTTCAATGCAAAATCAGAGATGAAAGCATAAAGAAGGAAATATTAGTACGAAGCGGACTTACTCCTGAATCGGCAGAAAAAGTTCAAATTTATAGGGGACGCGGATGTAGCACTTGCAATGGTACAGGGTATAAGGGGCGTATTGCAATATATGAAGTATTACCGATGACAATAGCAATCAGAGAATCAATTCTCAGCAATTGTTCGGCAGAAGAAATAAAAAAGCAGGCCATGAATGATGGAATGAAAACTTTAAGAATGTCAGCGCTTACAAAAATGGCATTGGGAATGACTACGTTGGAGGAAGTTATTGCTAACTCAGCGGCCGATACAGAATAATTTTATTAAAGTTGAGGGAACTACCTATGAACGATAAAACTGATTTAAATACTGGTTCAGATGCTGATCCGATCGCTAGCGACAACAATAGTGACGGCGCTAAAAAAGCAACAGTTGCAACCTCTGCAACGGCCGCAACAGCACCATCAACGACCAAGGTCGGCTCCACCGTACCTGGGGGGGGTGGTGGTGGATTAGGAGCGGCGAAAACAGGTGGACGTGACGAGATCAAGATTCAGCAGCTTTTTAAAGTAATGGTTGAAAACAATGCTTCTGATTTGCATTTAATTGTGG
This sequence comes from Oligoflexia bacterium, assembly GCA_015231325.1. Taxonomy (GTDB): domain Bacteria; phylum Bdellovibrionota; class Bacteriovoracia; order Bacteriovoracales; family Bacteriovoracaceae; genus JADGAN01. Next base: position 1,611 of record JADGBS010000279.1, read on the forward strand.
GAAGTGCTCCGGCCATGCGGGTGAATGGAAATATCGTAAGAGTTAAAGTTAATCCACTGACTGCTGATGACTGCAAGCGGTTGGTTTTTCAAATTTTATCTGAGGAGCAACGAGATGAATTTGAAAAAAACTTGGAGTTGGATTTCTCGTTTGGGGTAAAAGGATTGGCCAGATTTCGAGCGAATGTCTTCTATTCAAAGGGAGCAATTTCCGCATGCTTTCGATTAATACCGACATTAATTCCAGATTTTAAAAGCTTGGGGTTGCCCAACGTACTATTAACTATGACTGATGCTAGCAACGGATTGATTTTGGTTACTGGTCCTACTGGTTCAGGGAAATCAACGACGATGGCGTCTTTGGTTGACCGTTTAAACGAAAAGGAATCTGGACACATTATAACTTTGGAAGATCCAGTCGAGTTTGTGCATGTTCATAAAGGTTGTCTAGTTAATCAACGTGAGGTAGGTAGTGATACTATCAGTTTTACTCGTGGTTTGAGAAGCATGTTGAGACAGGATCCAGATATAGTGTTGGTTGGAGAGCTTCGCGATGTAGAGACAATAGAGGCCGCTCTTACTATCGCTGAAACTGGACATCTCGTTTTTGGTACATTACATACAAACTCTTGTGTGCAAACTATCAATCGTATAATTAACGTTTTTCCTTCCGACCAACAAGACCAGGTCAGAACTTTGTTATCGTTTGTTTTGCAGGGTGTTGTGGCCCAGCAATTGATTCCTAAGACCTACAAGCCAGGGAGATGTCTAGCAATGGAAATCTTGATTCCCACCCCCGCAATTAGAAACCTGATACGTGACAATAAATTACATCAAGTTTATTCTCAGATGCAAATCGGACAAGATAAATCCGGAATGATTACCATGAATCAAGCGCTAAGTAAGTTGGTACAAACAGGGCAGATAGATTCCGATACTGCATTATCTTACACTACAGCTCCGGATGAATTGGCACAGATGCTAGGGTTGAATAGGAGTGCGAAAGAGTCCCAAAAAAGTAGATAACTGTGTGGGGGGGGGCAAAGATGAAAGTTACCAGAATGTTACCCAAAAGTATTTAGTTTTAAAGTTAGTTACAAATTTGGGAGAAAAGTGCTTATGACAATATTCAAATGGGAAGGAGTGGATAAAAAGGGAAAAACTGTGGTTGGTGAGGATGAGGCCCAAGACGATCGTGATTTGCGTAGAATTTTACGAGGAAGGAATATTCGTCCGCTTAAAATTAGAGCGCCTAGTATTCTCGAGATGGACCTGGGAATGTGGCTGGTGGAGCATGGGTTTGCTGCACCTTTTGGCACCGATGATTTGGTTGGTTTTACTAAACAGCTATCAGTGATGGTAGGAGCTGGCGTTCCCATATTGCAGGCATTAGAAATAATTTTTAAACAAGAAAAAAATATGAGTATGAAGGTTGCGATCAAAAGAATTGCGACAAATGTTGGTGGAGGGAAGAGTCTGTCTGATGCGATGCAGATGGAGAATGGTTTTGATAAACTTTATTGTAACTTAATCAAAGCAGGAGAAGCTGGAGGGGTTCTAGACACTATTTTAAATAAACTAGCGAATTATCTAGAGAAGCAACAAAGAACCAAGTCACAAGTCAAGTCAGCGCTATCTTACCCGATTATTATTGCCGTGGTAGGTACTATCGTTATTTTTTTAATGTTGACCTTTGTGGTTCCACAATTTGTAGGAATGCTTAAGGAATCTGGTCAGGAAGTACCTTTTATTACGCAAATGGTAATAGATATCTCTAAGTTTTTAGGTGATTGGTGGTTCGTAATTTTGGGAGCTGGTATTGTTGCAATTGTTGTGACCTTGAAGTGGATTAAAAGCGACACGGGGAAGCCCATTTGGGATGTATTTGTTATGAATATGCCATTGTTTGGGAACTTAGTTATTAAAAGCAATTTGAGTTCAATGACTCGTACCTTAGGGACTATGATTACCTCTGGTGTTTCATTGATAGACGCCTTGGAGATTTGCAGTAGAGTTACAGATAATACTAGTATTGCTAAAGATATATCAACCATGAAAAAAAGCGTGGAAGAGGGTAAAACTCTAGTGGAATCGTTGAGTAAATTGTCTTATTTTCCTGATATGGTTTCTCAAATGGTTAGAGTTGGTGAACAAACCGGAAACTTGGATCAGATGCTTGAGCGAATTGCTGATATATTTGAGAAAGAAACTGACGGTGCGATATCCGCGATGACGAAGATGTTGGAACCATTGATCTTGCTAGTTTTGGGAGCGGTTGTGGCCGGAATTTTAATTGCAATGTATTTACCGATCTTCATGGCCGCTGGCGGTGGGGGCGGATGATAGTTGATTTGCTTGGGGTAAAACGGGGCAGAATACGAATCTACTTGTGATCTCGCTGCCTTTTTGTGTATCATTATTACAGGTACTGTTGTTATATTATTCATGGAGGGAAGATATGGGTCACTTAAGAAAAAAATTTAATAAGATTGCGGGTTTTAGTTTGGTAGAGTTAATGGTGGTGGTGGGAATTATCGGAATTCTTAGTGCTGTCGCTGTTCCGAACTTTAAAAAATATCAGGCCAGAGCTCGTACCTCTGAGGCAAAGATTGCCTTGGCCTCAATTTATACTGCAGAACAATCTTTTAGAAGCGATTCTGATTATTATGCAAGTTGTTTGACCGTTATGGGGTATGATCCTAGCGAGGAAGTTTCACAACGGTACTATGCGATGGGTTTTGGTGGAGCTCAGGTTTCCTTGGCGGCCATAAAATTTCCTGCATGTTCGACAACCTCTCCTGGTGCTTTTAATGCTGGGAAAGCAGTACCTAACGGAGGCTCCGTGGCGACGACTGCTAACATACCAACCACTGCTCTTGTGGCCGCTGACGGTAATTCTTTTACTGCTGCTGCAGGAGGATTTGTTAGCCAATCAGGCACAACAGCGGACGTATGGACAATGAATCAGATTAAAACTCTTTTGCAGACGCA